>JBEIGR010000443.1:0-5125 GCA_040381795.1 Verrucomicrobiaceae bacterium
CCTGAGAAGGTCAGATAGTTCACCATATCTCGAGGTCCATCACTGGGATCGATTAGCCGACGGGGGACCTGACACTGTTGAGAATGCTGCGGCCCTTTGCCCGAACTGCCACCGACGAGAGCACTATGGACCATACGATGCTGAATGAAAGGCAGCTAACTCTTGGGGCCGATTTCCCGCTTAGCTTGGCTTTAGATTTGAAGCCTCACTTCTTCTTCGCCTTCAAACTCGCTAGATAGGCCACGACATCACGAATCTGCGGCTTCGTGAGGATGCCGAGCATAGGGGGCATGACGCTGATGGGTGGGGTGCGGGAGGCGATTTGGGTGATGGGGATGGTTTGGAGTTTTCCGTCGGGGAGTTTGAGGCGGATGGATTGGGCGTCTTCTTTGTCGAGGATGGCGGAGAGGGTTTTGCCGTCTTTGAGGGTGAGGGTGATGAGGCCGTAGCCGGGGGCGACGGTGGCGAGCGGGCTGAGGAGGGACTCGAGGATGTATTTTCGGTCTTTGGTGCTGCCGATGGTTTTCAGGTTGGGGCCGACCTGGCTGCCTTCTTTGGCTTCGATGGTGTGGCAGGCGATGCAGTTGGCACCGAGGTGATTGGTGGCGATGTCGCGACCGCGGGTGACGTCGCCGCCTTCGAGGAGTTCGGTGTTTTGGGTTTGGAGGGCGGCGAGTTTGGGTTTGAGGCTTTCGCGGGTGGCGGCGGCTTCAAGGATGTCGAGCTGGATGGCAGCGGGGGCTTTGTTGGCCGCGAGGAGGTCGAGCCACTCGGTGATGACGGTGTCGTCTTTCGATGAAGCGAGCAGCGAGAGGGCGAGTTGCTTCGTGGTGGTGTCGGCTTCCTTCAAGGCGGTGGCGGCGGCGGTGATGGCGCGGTCGGGTTGATGGGCGAAGAGCTGCTTGAGGGCTTCGCGACGGAGTTCGGCGGGCGATTTTTTATCCAGGGCGAGATCAAGTGACGTGCCGAAGTCGCCAGTGCTGGCGAGCATCTTCAATGCGCCGGCGCGGAGGCTGGCGCGGGCTGTGACATCGGCGACGATGCTTTGGAGCACGGCGGGCTCGACGCGAAGCTGGAGCTGCATGAGCAATTCGACGGCCTTGGCCTTGAGCTGGCCGTCGGTGAGGTCGAGCAGGGAGTCGAGGCGCGATTGCACGAGCGCGGCAAAGGCTTTGGCATCGCGCGGGGCGATTTCATGCGCGTGGCCATCGATGCAGTCGAGTCGCGGTGGATTCGTGAAGACGAGCAAAAGGTCGAGCGCCTCGCTTTGCAGCGTGGAGGGCTTCAATGCGGCCTGGATGAGCGGTTCGGCGATGCCAAGGCGCAAACAGGCGTTCAGCCCGCGGCGTGAGAGTCGCGTGGTGAGCGCGGGAAGGGCCTCCGGGATGCCGACGTCGTCGTGGATGGCCCGTTCGGCTTCATCGGGGAATTTGGTGAGAAACTCGGCGACCTTCGGCGAGCGCTGCCGGGATAGTGCGAGGAGGCTGCAGAGACCTTTGTCCTTCACGAGCACCTTCGCATCCGCGCAACCGGCGAGGCCGGTGACGATGGCGTGGCGCATGAAGGGATCGTTTTGCTCTTTGTCGGCGAGTTGGAGGAGTTTGGGTGTCGCGGCGGGGTCTTTGAGTTTGCCGAGGGCGATGGCGGCGTGGAAGCGGACGCGGGGTGCGAGATGCGTGAGGAGTGAGATGAGTTCGGGAACGATGGAAGTGCCGTCGCCGAGGGTTTTGGCGGTTTGGGTGAGGATTTCGGGATCGGCGTCGGTGAGGAGCTTGATGAGTGCGGCGGCTTCGAGCTTTTTGGCGCGGAGACCTTGGCCGAGGCCCCAGATGGCGTGGATGCGGGCGAGTTGATTGGCTTTCTTGTCGGCGGCGATGGCTTCGAGGGTTTTGAAGTCGTTGTTTTTGACGAGTTGGAACTGCGCACGCAAACGAACGCGTTGATCGCGATGCGCGAGGTGTGAGGCATCGAGCGTGGCGGCGAGCAATGTGGCGGTTTCTTGACGCTCGGGGCTGTTTTGGCCGGTGGGATCGTCGGCGAGCCAGATGTGGCCGACTTCATCGAGCGGATAACCGCCGCTCCAGTCAGCGACGAGGAGGCCGCCGTTGTTCGCGAAGCACAGGCCGATGCCCATGAGGCCGCTGTGGATGACGCGTTCGTTTTTCATGACGAAGGACGCGCCGCTCGGAGCGAGCTGGAAGGCGGTCATCGCGCCGCTGGGGAATTGATCGAGGATGAAATGGCCTCGCAGCGAAGCACCGAGCGCGGTGCCGGGCTCGTGCGCGAAGCCGGCGGGGCCGTTCGAGTAGTTTTGAAGCGGCGGGGTGTGGTAAGTAGGCGCACTCGCCAGAGTGCGGTCGTCTGGCGTGTTGGCGGAGCCGTTCTGCGTTCTGGCGAACGCGCCTACGGGGGCTTTCCACAGGCCTTCGCGCATCCAGCGGCTGTCGCTTTTTTGATACTGATGGCCGCAGCGCCAGCCGGAGTCGCTGCGCTCGGTGATATAGACGAGGCGTTCTTTTTCGCCGGGGAGGTCGGCGTCGTTGTCCACGCCAAAAAGATTGCCGTAGTCGTCGAAGGCGACCTCCTGGATGTTGCGTAGGCCGTGCGCGAAGACTTCGAAGCCACTGCCGTCCGGCTCGCAGCGCAGGACGCAGCCTTCGTGCGGGTAAAACCACTTCACGCCTTCCTTGCTGGTCACGTTCACGCCTTTGTCGCCGATGCTCCAATAGATACGGCCATCCGGTCCAATGCGCGGGCCGTGCATGTCATGCCCCGCATACGCGATGTGCATGCCGAAGCCATGCGCGACGACTTCACGCTCGTCGGCGACGCCGTCGTCATTCGTGTCGCGCAGGCGCACGAGGTCCGGCGCGACGGTGACGTAGACCCAGCCGTCGTGATACAAAATGCCCGCCGCGATGCCGGTGACGACGCTGTTGAAGCCTTCGGCGAAGGTGGTCATCTTGTCGGCGGTGCCGTCGCCATCGGTATCGCGGAGCTGGTAGATGCGCTCGCTGTGGACGGTGAGGTCCTTCCAGTCGATGGAGCCGTCTTTGTTGTGATCTTTGAGCCCGCCGCGTGGCAGGCGCAGTTTGCCCGGCGCGAGCTCGCGCTTCAGGAAGGCTTCCTTTTCCTCCACGCTGGTCAAAGAGACATCGTCAGCGATCCACATCGAGTGCTCGCGGATGTCGAGATCGGCCACTTTGCGCCGTGTGGTGGCGGCGACATAGACGCGGCCTTTTTCATCCGTGGTGACGGCGACGGGATCAGGCACATTGAGGTCGCCGGACCACTTGTGGAGCTCGAGGGCGGACTTGGGCGCGGGCTTGGCGGCAGCTTTTTTCTCCGCAGCGGCACAAGGCAGAGCCAGCAGCGCCGCGAGGGCGATGAGCGTGGGTTTTTTCATGAAATGGGGGGATCGAGAAAACAGGAGAGAAACGTTTGTTCTTGCCGCGTCGGAGCGGACTCGTCAAAGTCAACGCAGTTTGCTTCACTCCATTCATCATCATGAACTCATATCGCATTCTCTCCTTGGATGGCGGCGGCATTCGCGGCCTCATCACCGCTGTCTGGCTGGCCGAGTTGGAAAAACAGCTCAAGAAGCCGATTCGACAGTTTTTTGATCTGATCGCCGGCACATCGACGGGGAGCATTTTGGCGTCCGCTTTGTCGCTGGGTATTCCTGCGCAGAAGATCGTCGAGCTATACCTTGAAAAAGGCTCCACGATCTTCCCTGGAACGGCATCGCGGCTTTGGTCGCGAGTCACCCGTGTGTTCGCCGATGGCGTCTCGGCACCCAAGTATGACCCTGCGGGCCTGGAGCAATGCTTGCAGGAGGTGTTTGGCAAAAAGACACTTGGCTCCTTGAAGGTGCCGACGCTGATTTTCAGTTACAACGTGTTTGCCCGCGAGCCGGTGGCCTTCAAAAGTTACCGCGAAAATTTTCAAAACCTGCCCATTTGGGAGGTGGTCCGCGCCTCCTGCTCCGCGCCAACCTACTTCCCTTCCATGCAGCTGAAGGTGGGCCAGTCCACCCAGCCCTACATTGATGGAGGTGTGGCGGCGAACAATCCGAGCGCCTGCGCGGTGGCCGAAGGTCTCGCGATTAATTCCAAGGAGAAGAAGGCGGACCGCGTGGCCCTCGATAACTTTGTGCTCGCCAGCTTCGGCACAGGCTCCTCAACACGGCCCATCTCCGCGAAAGAATCCCAGGAATGGGGCGCTCTCGAATGGGCTGTGCCCATCATCGACGTGTTGTTCGACGGCTCCACGGATACCTCGGACTATGTGGCGCGGCAAATCGTGGCCGATGACCGCTACTTCCGCTTCCAGATGCCGCTCGACAAGGCCTATGACGACATGGACCGCGCCGATGACGTGAATCTCAATGCGCTGGTGGGCGCGGCGGAAAGCTACCTTGGCTCGAAAGACTGCACGCAGATGATGAAGGCCCTGGTACAGATGCTCACAGCCAAGGCCTGAGTCGGCCTCCGGCGCGGAGACTCGAATCTGCTTGCCGCATCGACGCGGACTGGTCAAAGTCGGGTCTTCGTTCGTCACGGCGAACGCGATTCATTAAACCAACCCACATCCTATCATGAGCCAGATTGTTCCTCTCATCAGTTCCGGCATCGCCGGCCCCCTCGGCGTCCTCCATCTTCCCCGTCTCTGGCAGAAGGCCTCGCTGGCCGCTGCTGGCAAGCTCCACGCTGACTATCCCGGCATCGGCTGCGGCTATGACCAGATGACGCTCGACGCGCTCGGCATCAACATCGAGACCTTCAAGACCTTCATCGCCACGAAGCCGAGCTACCCACAGCTCGAATCCTGGATCAAGGCGCAGCCCGGTGTGATCCTCACCAAGGCCAGCATCTACAAGCACAACGCCGCCATCCGCGGTTACATCCATGGTGACGACGTCCGCAAAGGCATCCTCGACGCCGATGGCCTCGCCGACGACGGCAGCGTGAACCCCGGTGCCGTGGATCTGAACAACCTCGACGACTGGCACATCTTCTGGGCTCAGGAGATCAAGGCATAAGTCTTTGGCTATCGACAATGAAAGGCGCAGGACGATGAGTTCTGCGCCTTTTTGCTGCCCGGCGAAGGGCCTAGGGCGAAGGGC
>JBEIGR010000444.1:0-5115 GCA_040381795.1 Verrucomicrobiaceae bacterium
CACGATCTTTGGCACGGCTAGTTCCTTTCGCAGTGCTTCGAGAATGCCCTTCACCATGCCTCGGTAACCGATGGCGGCACCCGCCAGAATGGCATCCTTCGTCGAGGTGCCGATGGCAGTCACCGGTTCACTCAAATCGACTCGCGGCAGCAGCGCCGTGCGCTCATGCAGATAGTCCGTCATCAGCCTCAGCCCAGGGGCGATCACGCCGCCGATGTAGTGCTTGTCCTCGCTGAGGATGTCGAAGGTCACTGCCGTGCCAAAGTCGATCACGATGCCCGGCGCACCATGCATGTGCGCCAACGCCACCGCATTCGCGAGGCGGTCCGGGCCGATGGTTTCCGGCTTCGGATAGCGGATGCCGATACCCATCGGCGTGTCATGCCGCAGCACGGTCAAAGCATCTCCGAAGACCTCGCGGAAAGCCTCCACCGCTTTCGGCACCACGCTGCACAGCACCACGCGATCAAACGACCACGCTGCGGTCAGCTCCCGCACCTTCTCGGGAGAGATCTCCCGCGTCGCATGCTCGCGGCGGTCGAGGATGGCCTCGCGGTTGGCGAATCCAAATTTCGTGCGGCCATTGCCGACGTCGATGAGCAGTTGATGATCGTTCACGGCGCCAGACTGCCGTTGAGTCGCCGTTTTGCAATCGCTCCTCACTTGAGAAGCTCCGCCACCGGGAGGCGGAAGAATTTATCAGTGCGCGACTGCTTCTTGTCCTCACCGCCGAGGCAATAGACATGCTCCCCCATTTTCACCAAGCCCACCATCGCCGCATAAGGCAGGGAAGGAGCCTTTCGATAGCTGTCCGTCTTCACCTCATAGATTACCGCCTCCGCCGTGAAGTCATCGCGATACCCACCGGCGATGTAGAAGTGATTGTCGTCCAGCGTGACGGCCGACGAACCCCGCGTCGGAGCCGCCAGCGGCTTCAGCTTTCGCCACACGTTCTTCTCCGGCGAAAAGGCATACGCCTCCGCCGTGTTCACCGCCGCTTTGTTGACCTTATCGTAGTTCATCCCGCCAAACACAAACAACTCCTCCCCTACCACCGCCGAGGCCGCCGTGGCGAAGGGCTTGCCGGGATAGTCGGCAAGGCGCTTTGAAGTCGAATTTGTGACCAAGAAGGTTGAAGCAGTGACTCCGGCTAGGTTGCTGGCATCGTCACTTCCACCAACGAGAACTAAACTCCCTTTCACTTGGCCCCCAGATGCCAAAACCAAAGAAGAAGGAAGTCGTGGCGCTTTTAAGAAGCTAGCATGAGCATCAGCCACATTGCCGATGGCTTTGAACGGCTCCTTTCCATCACTTCCACCGATAAAGCCAAAAGACGAGTCATCGGCCTGAATGACCAACCCATACGCAACGGAATACCCAAAGTTAATGACGCTCCACTTACCGATCCGAGGATCAAAAACTCTAATCTCTTTCAGCCAGTTCTTTTTCCCTCCTTCCCAGTTTGTGCCTCCCACGATCACGATCCTCCCATTTTGATGCCCGCACATAAACCCCCCATTCGGCTCCGGCAGCGGCGGGAGCTGCTCCCAAGCAGGCTGGCCAAAAGCGGGAATCGACCAAAGAGCGCACAGAGAGGCACAGAGCCTCAATAACAAACCTCTGTGCTTCTCTGTGATCTCTGTGGTTCTTCCGGCTCGCCTGACCGCGGAGTTCCGAAGAGGTTCAGAGAGCTTTTTTGTCATCAGGATCAGTCGCTCGTTCATAGTGGTCGGTGTGTTCAGATTTCCAGCCGGGCTTCAAACGCACATCGCTTTCGCCGCTGAGTTCGCCGGGGGCGCTGGCGGGTGCGGTGTTTTCTTTGCGACGCATCTCCCACCAGCATTGGCCGCGGTGGTTGTGCTCGTGGTCGATGACGAAACCGGCCTGCTTCATGAGCGGGCCGATCCATCCCATGCAGTGGTCGCAGTAGTCGTGGTATTGATCGAGGCCGTTGCGGATCAAAAAGCCCTTCGAGGGGCATTCGTGCATGTCGATGCGGAAGACCTCTTCTGTCACCGTGCGCTCATACACCGCGCCTTCATCGGCCAGCGTCGGCCCCCAATACTCCTTCATGCCCTCGAAGCCCTTCGCGCCAATCAACTCTGACGCGTGAAGCTGCGAATCCTGATGAATGGCCTCGTCCCAGTAGGCTTTCACCAGTTCGTGACCGCCGAGACGGTTCAACCACTCGAAGGTCCACTCGTAATGCCCGCAGAAGTCGTAGCAGCCAATCATGATGCCGTGGCGATGTCCTCCAGGTTTTGCGGTTCCAAGGCCGCGTGACGTTTCAAAAAGCGCTGCGTGCAGATTCCATTGCCGCCGCACACACGCACCGCGAGTCCCGCCGGCTCCGCGATGGCCTCGCTCACAAAATAACAATGCTGGCAAATCTCCGGCACGATCTCACGTCCATGCTCCCGCAGATGCCGGATGAGCGGGCAGGCCTTCACCTCCAGCCGCACCTCGTCCGGTGATTCATGCACTTCCACTTCTGCCCCAGGCTCCGCAGCAAAAAAAGCCCGCCAGTAGTCTGCGACGCCATCCTTGCTCCAGCGCTCCGACACCGGCCGGTAGTACTCGCGGCCGATGTCCTGCCAGTAACGCCGCAAGCCCTCGACGCCATGGCGCTGCTTGATGAAGCGAAACGTGGCGTTGGTGGCCAAATAGAAATCGGCATGCCCCACCGGTTTGGTGTCGAGGTAAGGCAGAGCGGAGTCAGCGGGCATGGCGTGGAGTCGACGTCAGCATGGCGGAACTTTCCAGCGAAACCAGTGGCTCCGCGAGGAAACCACGAAATGAGGCATTGCCGCTGCGTTGGTGTCTCCGGTAGCCTCCTTCGCATGACACACTTCTCCTGGCTCGATTACAGCATCTTCGGCGGTTATCTCGCCGCGTCCGTCGGCGTGGGATTGCTTTCCGCCCGCGGTTCAAAATCACTCGGCGACTACTTCCTGGCTGGTCGCGGCATGAGCAGCATCCTCGTGGCGATGTCGATCCTGGCCGCGCTCTTCTCCGGCATCAGCTACCTGGCCGGTCCGGCGGATGTGTACAAGAACGGCTTCGCCTTCGCTTACATCGTGCTGGCGTTTTTCATCGCCACACCCTTCACGACGCTCTGGATGCTGCCGAAGTTTTATCAATCGCGCTACTTCACCGCCTATCAGTTCCTCGAAGAGCGCTTCTCACTGCCCACGCGGCTTCTCGCCTCCGGCCTCTTCATCTTTCGCGTGGCCTTGTGGCTCGCCGCGGCCACATACGCACCGGCTTTAGCCCTCGAAAAGGTCACCGGCCTGCCGCTGTGGCTCACCATCCTGGCCTCCGGCACGCTCACCACGCTCTACACCGCGCTCGGCGGCATGCGGGCCGTCATCTGGACCGATGTGATGCAGCTCATCGTGCTCTTTGGCGGCCAACTCCTCATCGTGATCGTGGCATTGGGAAAAATCCCCGGCGGCCTCGGCGGCATGTGGGACACGGTGGTGGCCGATGGCCGCATGAATGTGAGTCTCTCCTTCAATCCCGCCGAACGCGTGAACCTCGGTGCGATTCTCATCGCTGGTGCCTTTCTGCACCTCGTGCAAATGGCCACGGATCAGGTTAGCGTGCAGCGTTACCTCAGCGCTGGCAGTTTGAAGGAATCGCAGCGCTCGCTGTGGATCAAGCTGTGGTTCGTGCTCCCGGTGCTGGTGCTTTTCTACGGCACCGGTCTGGTGCTCTACGCCTTTTACAAGATCCACGGTGATCCTCTCGCGGCCGGCTTGATTGAAAAGGAAGATCAAATCCTGCCTTACTTCGTCGTGACGCAATT
Source organism: Verrucomicrobiaceae bacterium (assembly GCA_040381795.1). GTDB lineage: Bacteria > Verrucomicrobiota > Verrucomicrobiia > Verrucomicrobiales > Verrucomicrobiaceae > Prosthecobacter. Next base: position 3,809 of record JBEIGR010000444.1, read on the forward strand.
GCCCGCCGGTCTTCCCGGACTGCTCATCGCCGCCATCTATGCCGCCAGCATGTCCACCATCAGCGCGGGATTGAACTCGCTGGCCTCCGCTACAGTGATCGACTTCCAACAGCGCCTCACCGGTGTCGCCGATGGGGCTGCTTCGACGAAGGTGAGCAACGCCCGCTGGATCACCGTCGGCTACGGCGTGCTCGTCATGGCGCTCGCCTTTGCCGTGTCCGCGATGCCGGGCAATCTCGTCGAGTCCGTGAACACCGTCATCGGACTCATCGGTGGGCCGTTGCTTGGCTTGTTCTTCCTCGGCATGTTCACGAAACGTGCCACCACGCGTGGTGCCTTAACGGGCTGCTTCAGCGGCTTCGCCGTGCTTCTCGGCGTCTTTTTCTATCAAAGCGGCTGGTTCACGACCTCGAAGCCGCCGCAGATGATCTCGTTCGTTTGGTTCAGCCTGCTGGGCTGCGCGGTCACGATGGCTGTCGGCCTCGCGACCTCGCGGGGGAAGAGGCCGGCACCCGTCGTGGAAGTCGTGAGACTTCCCGGGGAAAACTGACGTTTTTCACTACGGCCACACGGCGTAGTGGAAGCCTCATTTCTCACACCAGGAGCGCAAGTGACGTTGATTGTTGGTAGTTCGGCCTTCAGGCCGCGATTGGGAGTTCCGTGAAACGGGCTAAAGCCCGAACTACGAACTCAAAACAGCCTCACTTCGCCTTCGAAGCCGTTTCCACAGCCGCGGTCGCCTCGCTGAGGATCGCAGCATGCTTTTCATAGCTCACCTTGGAGCCCGTGAGCTGTGCCAGGTATTCGAGCGCCTCGGAGAGCGGCACATTGGAAAGCGAGAGCGAGAGCTTCTTGGTGCTGAGATCCGTGCCTTTCACGATGACGTTCGGGCTTACCTTTCCGGCGGAGGCATTCTTTGAGAGCAGCCGCAGGCCAGCGAGCGCCTCGGTGAGGGTGACCTCTTCCATCTCGATCTTGGGGATCGTCACGGCGGCGTAGTCGCGACGCAGCGTGGAGGCCTCCGGCTTCGCGTGGGCTTTGATGTAGCGCAGCATGTTTTGTGTATCCGTGTGACCGGGATTCGCCGCAGCCACTTGAGTGAGGAAAGCCTGCGCCGTGGTGAAATCACCTTTGTGGAAAGCTTCGCGGCCTTTTTGATACGCCGCATTCAGGTCATCCGCCGCGAAGAGGGAACCCGCAGACACAAAAAAAGCGGCCATCAGAGAGACGGCCGCCGCAGAAGGAGCACAAGCACAGAGAAAGAAGGTTTTCATGGTGGTTGGTTTGGTTGACGTCGGCATTTCACC
>JBEIGR010000445.1:0-5097 GCA_040381795.1 Verrucomicrobiaceae bacterium
GCCTTCGCCGTTGAAGCGGTGGCAGGTGGCGCACATGACGCTGCGATACATGGTCTCGCCATTGGCTAAGTCGCGTCCGCCGGCTTTGAGACCGGTGGTGGCGAGGGCTGTGGCTTCGTCGAGGGTGTAGTTCCGGCCGGGGCCTTTGGGGGCGACGTAGTTGGCGGCGGTGGTGAAGGCTTCGACTTTGTTGCTGAGGGCGTCGAGTTCGGCGAGTTCGGTGGGCGGGGCGAAGGTCTCGAGGGCGTCTTTGCGGATGTTTTCGATGAAGCCTTTGAAGCTGTTGCCGCCTTTCCAGGTGCGGGCGCGGGGGAACCAGGAGAAGAAGGTCTGGCGGTGCTCGGGGGTCCATCCGGCGGTGGCATTGCGGAGGGCGAACATGTAGGCGATCTGCTGCGCATTGGGGCGGCTGCCAGCGGCGGCGCGGGCGGCGTTGGCGTAGCCGTCGTTGCGGCTCAAAACGGCGTCGGTGGCGACTTCCTGGAAGTCGTCTTTGGCGGTGGCCATCAAGGCGAGGGTCTTGCTGACGACTTGTTTGCTGTCGATGGCGACGAGGATCTGGCAGAGCTCGCGATTGATGGCGGAGTCGGGCGTGGGGTAGAGCGGATCGAGGGAAGCGGCGATTTTTTCGCAGATGTCGGCGGCGGGTTTGCCGAGGCGGGTGAGGACGAGTTGAAGGGCACGCAGGGAGGCGAGTTCGTGGCCGGGAGGGGGCTGGATGGCGCTGAGGGCGAGGAGGATGCTGTTTTGGAGTTCGATGTTCTGCGGCTGGACCGGCGAGATGGGCTCGCTGGAGGTGGATTTGGGCTTCTGGGCGGCTTTTCCACCTTCATGGCCGGGTTTGGCACCGCTGACGCGGGCGAGGGCGATGAGGGCCTCGATGGCGGCGACGGGTTGTTTTTCGCTGAGGGCTTTTTCCTGCCAAAGTTCGACGGGGAGCTTCTCAATGGCGACGCGGGCGGCGTAGCGCACATGGCGGTCGCTGTGGCTGAGGTAGCCCCAGGCGGTGGCGAGGGCTTTTTGCGGGTCGGCGCTGCTGGTGTGCAGGTTTTCGATGGCGTGGCGCATGCGGGCCTCTTCGCCGAGCGGGGTGGCTGTGACGGGTGCGGTGGATTCCTCGCCGACGTAAGTGACGCGATAGACGCCGGACTGCGATTTGCGACCACCGACGGCGAAGTACATGGCTCCGTCCTGCGGATGGATGACGAGATCGGTGAGGGGCAAAGGTTTGCCGAAAACGAATTCTTCCTTGGTGGCGAGGTAGCTGGCGCCTTTGCTTTCGAGGTGGATGGCCCACATGGTGCCGTAGGTCCAGTCGTTGATGTAAATGGCGTGTTGGTATTTGGCAGGGAATTTAGCACCAGTGCCGGCGACGACGCCGGTGGGGCTGCCGGGGCCGATGTCGAGCGTGGTGGGCAGTGAGTCGGGGTAATACTGGGGCCATTTGCCGCTGCCGCTGCGCCAGCCGTAGTCGGCACCGCTGACGCAGTGATTCACGCGGGTCGGGCGATACCAGGGGCTACCGATGTCCCACTCCATGTCGGCGTCGTAGGTGAAGAGCTCGCCCTGATCGTTGAAGCAGATGTCGAACTCATTGCGGAAGCCGTAGCAGAAGAGTTCGAGGCCGGTGCCATCGGGGTTCATGCTGCAAACATAGCCGCCGGGGGCGAGGATGCCGCGTGCGTGGCCGTTCGCGTCCCAGAGGCGGGGCAGGACGTGGTCTTCATTCCAAATTTTGGCGGGACGGCTGTCGGTGAGGCCTTCGGGGAGTTTGGTGTGGTTGCCGCAGTTGAAGTAGATGCGTTTGCCATCGGGGCTGACGACCATGCTGTGGAGGCCGTGCTCGCCGCCGCCGGCCATGGTGTGGAGCTTGGTGATCTTGTCGTATTGATCGTCGCCGTTCGTGTCCTGGAGGCGGTAGAGGCCATTTTTGGCTCCGTCTTCATTCACCATGACATAGAGGCTGTCGAAGGCAGCGAGCAGGCCGTGCGCCTTGCCCATTTCGATGGCGAGTTTTTCGGGTTTGAGGTTCTCAGTCTTGCCGATAGCGGGAACGCTCATGCGGTAGATGCTGCCGTATTGGTCGCAGGCGATGAGGCGGCCTTTCGGATCGACAGTGAGGGCGACCCAGGAGCCTTCTTGATCCTTCGGCACATTGTAGAGCTTCTCGACCTTGAAGCCTTTCGGCACGGTCACGTCAGCCGCGGCGATGGACTCGGCAGGGCCGCTGTTTTTACCGCCGCCGCTGCCGATTTTGCCGTCGAAAGGCTTGCCCCAAGGGCCTTTGCCATAGTCGTCGATGACGAGGGCTTTTTTGAAGTCCTGCGTGCCCGCTTTGGCGGCTTCCCAAGTGCCGTTGGTCTCGATGACGATGTCCTGACGGCCGGAGGGCAGTTTCAGCGTGAGGCGGGCGACCATCGCCGCGGTGCCGCCTTGGTTGCTGGCGTTGACGATGAGTTCGTTGCTCTCGCCACGCTTGATGACCTGGCTGAGGTCGGCTTTGGCAGGTTCCATCCAATCGGCATTGGTGAGGACCTGCTTGCCGTTGAGGCTGGCGGTGGCGCCGTTGTCACAGGTGAGCTCGAGCGTGGCGAGCTGCGCATTCTGCGGCACGTCAAACTTGTGCCGGAAGGTGACCTTGTTGTCTTTGTTGCCGTCTTTGGAGAGCCAAATCCACTGCGGGGCGGCGTGGAGCGATGAAACAGCGAGTAGGGAGAGCAGAAGCGTGCGCATGGAGGGCGCATAATACGCCCAAAGCGTGCATTCTTAGCAGGGAAATCCTTGCTCTAGGCCTTCACTGGCAGCGCGGCCAGGGTGTTCTCAAGCCTGCCGCCGGGGCGAAAGCGCACGGTATTCCTCGCGGGAATCTGGATGGCGACGGAAGGCTCCTTGGGATTGCGTCCCACTTTGGCGCTGCTGACGCGGATATCGAAGGTTCCAAACTCCCGCAGGGCCACGACGGTGCCCTGGCCCAATTGCGTGGCCACTTCGTCTAGGAAGGCTTCGACGACCAGAGTCACATCCTCGTGCTTGAGGCCGGTTTTGTTGCTTACCTGGGATATGAGGTCTTTTTTAATGACTCGGGACATGTTCCTTTGAAGTAACATGCTTTATTTTCTACGCAAGAAGGCTGTCATCAAAAGTGTGAAGACGCATGATGAGATGCGACTAAATGCCCCAAGAATAGTGCATGGTGTTGCTCCAGGTGCTCGGGAAAGCCCTTACCTCATGCCTGTGATGGCATTACTTCAGGCCGAGAACGTCCTGCATCGAATACAGGCCTGGCTTTTGTCCGGCGAGCCAGGCAGCGGCACGGACGGCTCCATTGGCGAAGGTATCGCGGGAGCTGGCCTTGTGGGTGAGCGCGACGCGTTCGCCGGTATTGGCGAAGATGACGGTGTGATCACCGACGACATCCCCTCCACGGATGGCGTGGACGCCGATTTCCTTTGGCGTGCGGGCTCCGACATCGCCAAAGCGGCCGTGGCGGCAATCGGTGTCGTACTCGAGGCCGCGGACATCGGCGAGGATCTCCACCAAAGTGCGGGCGGTGCCGCTGGGAGAGTCCTTTTTCATCCGGTGATGCATCTCGACGACTTCGAGGTCGAAATCGGGGCCGAGAAGCTCGCAGGCCTTGCGGGTGAGCCAGAAGAGGGTGTTTACGCCGACGCTGTAATTGGAAGCGAAGACGATGGGGATGGTCTTGGAGGCTTCGCGGATGGCGGCAAGCTGCTCGTTCGTGTGGCCGGTGGTGCCGATGACGAGGCGCTTGTTTTGCTGGAGGCACTCGCGGAGGAGTTCATCGGCAAAATGGTGCGAGGTGAAGTCGATGACGGTGTCGCTCTTGGCGAGAGCGGAGGGGAAATCATCGCCAAGGTCGATGGCGGCGGCGACGGGGACGTTTTGGGTTTCAGCGGCGCGGAGGAGGGCTTGGCCCATGCGGCCTTTGCAGCCGGTGATGAGGAGAGAGGTCATTGGGAAGAGGGAGGAGGGATCAGCGGGGAGGGAATGACGATTGAGGATTGCTGATTGCTGATTTTTGAAGTGGGGGAAGCTTTAGCCCAAGAATGGCTGTGATGGGACGCCGGTGGCACCGGGGCGGCAGACGAAGAGGCGTCCGGCGAGGGGTTCTTCGAGGCCAGGCTTGAGGCCGGTGGTGATGTAGAGATCCTGCAAATCAGGGCCACCAAAGGCGCAGGCGGTCGTTTCGATGCAGGGGAAGTCGATCTGGTGCTCGACCTTCTTCGAGGCGGGATCGAAGCAGACGACCTTGGCCCCATGGCAAAAGGCGATCCAGAGGCGGTCCTCGCTGTCGATCGTCATGCCATCGGGCACGGAGGCATCGTCGCTGGTATCCCAAAGCACGCGTTCACCGCTGATGGCGCTGGTGCTGACATCGAAATCGAAGGCGCGGATCTTCTTGGAAGGGGTGTCGATGTAAAACATCTTGCCACCATCACGGCTCCAGATGATGCCGTTCGAGTTGGTGACGGGGCTGAACTTCTTTTCGACCTTCAAATCGGTGTGCAGGCAGTAGAGTGAGGCTTCGGGCCTTTTTTTCAGGCAGATGGTGCCAGCCCAAAAACGGCCTGCGGGATCGCATTTGCCGTCGTTGAAGCGGTTGTCCGGCATGGCGGGCTCAGGATCGGCGATGGCAGTGGAGACGCCGGTGGCTTCATCGAGGAAGAAGAAGCCGTCATCGCCCGCCCAGACGAGGCCGCCCTTGGCCCGAGGCACGACGGTGCCGACACGCTGGCCGACGTTCCAGACCTTCTCCTCACCCGTGGCGGGGGTGAAGGCGAGGATCTTGTGCGCCTCGATATCGACGTAGAGGAGGCGGTCGCCATGCCAGATGGGGCCTTCCCCCCAGATGGAGACGTGGTTGGAAATGGGTTCAGGAGTCAAAGCGGAGGCAGGTGGAGGTTTGCGGCCTCTTTTCTAGCGTGGCCTCACTGCTTGTAAACCAGCGCCACATGGCTGGCGGGGCTGGTTTGCGAAAAATCATTCCCCAAGCCCAAAGTCTGGATGTTGGCTCCCTCGACACCGAGCTCGATGAGGCGCTGGCGGAGGCCGAGGGTGCGGCGTTCGCTCAGAGCA
>JBEIGR010000446.1:0-5092 GCA_040381795.1 Verrucomicrobiaceae bacterium
AGGTCGAAGGGCAGGCGGTTCGTCTCGGCGAACATGGAGACGGTGAAGATGCAGAAGCTGATGACGATGGGGATGAGCAGCACCCAGCGCTGGAAGCTGAGGCCCTCGCCCCAGAAGGGCAGGAGAAGCCAGCCGTTCGCGTCCTGGTAGGCGGCCATCTTGCCGAGGTTCAGCTCCCCAAAGATCATGAAGACGGGGATGATCGAAAGGCCGAGGGAGATCTCATAAGAGATCATCTGGGCGCTGGAACGCACCCCGCCGAGGAAGGGGTATTTGGAGTTCGATGCCCACCCGGCGAGCACGATGCCATACACGCCGATGGAGGCGATGGCGAAGGTGAAGAGCGGCCCGACGCTGAGATCAGCGATGACGAGCTTCACCGGCTCGGTAAAGCCGCTGCCGCCGAAAATCGAGGTCACGATGGGATTGAGGAAGCTCAGATCGATCTCGCTGCCGAAGGGCAAAACCGCGCAGGTGAGCAGGGCGGGCACCACGACGAGGCAGGGAGCCATCCAGTAATAGACCTTCCTCACATGGGCAGGCACAAAGTCCTCCTTCAGGATGAACTTCAAACCGTCCGCCGCCGCCTGGGCGAGCCCGCCGATGCCGAGAGGCTGCCAGTCCTTTTTGAACCCAAAAAGCGTCAGCGGCACGCCGACGCGGTTTGGCCCCACGCGGTCCTGGATGACAGCAGAGAGCCGACGCTCGAAATACACCGAGATCGAGACGAGCGGCAGAATGACCAAAAAGCAGAGGAAAACTATCTTCCCGACCGAGACGGCGAGGGAGAGCAGGTCAATGGCAGCAAAGGGCAGCGAGGGGGTCATCTGGAGGCCGATTATCCGGTCGAGGGAGGGAGGGGCAACCCGATTTTGTGAAAAATTTCACAAAGTCACCTCCGCGCCGTGTTTTCGAGGGCAAACCCGCCTCAGCGGCGGTCTCGGTGACTACTTCAAACACGCCGCGATGAAGGCGGCGATGTCGGCGTGCATCTTCTTCATGTCGGGCTGGTTGGTGTACATCATGTGACCGGCGTCGTATTCGGCGGTGTGGATGTTTTTCTGAAGCTCGGCCGGGATGGCCAAGTGGCGGAGACTGTGGACCATGTTGTCCGGCGGGGTGACGAGGTCCGCCCAACCCATCAAGGCGAGCACATGCAGGTGCGGATTGCCCTTCATGGCCTTGGCGAGGTCGTGGTTGACGCTGGTGTAGTGATTTCCTTCGCCATGATTCCAGCCGGGCTGCGGCTTCAGCGCCTCGTAGGGCAGGTCACGCTCAAATTTCAGCTCCTCGCGCAGGTAGGCGTTCATGCTGGCCGCGGCGATGCCGCCGACGACATTCATGAAGGGGTCGATCTCAGGAAAATTCTCCGACACATCGGCATCGCGCCCCGTCACGCGGGCATCGTAGGCACCGAGCACGAGTCCCTGATCCCGCAGCAGGTGCTCGCGGAAGAGACCGCCGCTGATGAGCATGTTGTGGTCGTCGATGAGCTTCTCCGGCAGGCCGGTGAGGCGGGCGAGCTTCTTCACCACCGTGGCACGCTCAGCTTTGGGCAAGGCATGCGCCATGTGCAGGGCGTGTGAGTAGTCGCGATACACAAAGTCACGCGCCTCGGCGATGGCCTTGTCACGCGGGGCGTTTTGCAGATCGGCAGGCAGGCGCTTGTGGTAATGCGCCACGGCTGCGAGGGCGGGCACCAGCACCATGTTTGGCAGGTCATTGATGGTCGTGCCAATCAGCGTGTCGTAATCGAGCAGGCCGGAGACGATGATGAGGCCGTTCAAATAGATGCGATGCCGCGACGCGAGATGCTCCGCCAGACCACCGCCGCGAATGCCGCCATAGCTTTCCCCGGCGAGGAATTTCGGCGAGGACCAGCGCTTCTCCCGCGTGATCCACAGGCGGATGAACTCAGCCACCGCCGTGATGTCCTCCTTCACGCCGAGGAATTCATTCACCTTCTGCGGATCGGTGGCGGTGCTGAAGCCGGTATTCACTGGGTCGATGAAGACGAGGTCGGTGTCGCTCAGCAGCGAGAATTCATTCGGCACGAGCCCGCCGGGTGGCTTCGGCGGCGTGAGGCCGTCGGCAGGCAGGTCCACACGCTTCGGACCAAAGGCACCCAGATGCAGCCACACGCTGCTGCTTCCAGGGCCGCCATTGAAGCAAAAAGTCACCGGACGATTTTTCGCATCCGCACCTTCCTTCGTGTAGGCGATGTGAAACACCTGCGCGGAGGGTTTGTTATCCGGCTTCAGGATCGGCAGCATGCCTGCGGTGGCTTTATACTTCACTTCTTTGCCACCGATGGTCACGGAGCCATGCGTGATAGAGGACTCCTCGTTTTTACTTTCCTCTTTTACCTCGGAAGGCTTCGCCTCCGGCTTGGGCGGATCTTTTTTGGATTCATCGGCTAGGGCGACGAGGCTGCATGATAGAGCGAATAGGAAGGGTAGGCTGGAGCGGAACATTGCATGATGCTACTCGCGAACGGAATGAGGCGTCAACCGGCTTGAAGGTGGTTTTATCCCCCAAATGAAAGGCATCGTCGTTCACGCCAAAATCCCCGTCGCCACCTCGCCGCCGACGTTCGTGAGGCGGAAATTCCGGCCGCCGTGGTTGTAGGTGAGCTTCGTGTGATCCAGACCGAGCAGGTGCAGCATCGTGGCGTGCCAGTCGTGGATGTGCATGCGGTTCTCCACCGCGCGGTAGCCGATCTCATCGGTGGAGCCGTAGCGCAGGCCGCCGCGCACGCCGCCGCCAGCCATCCAGATGCTGTAGCCTTTGTGATTGTGATCACGGCCGTCCCCGCTCTGCGCATACGGCGTGCGGCCAAACTCACCCGCCCACACCACCAGCGTATCTCTGAGCATGCCGCGAGCTTTGAGGTCGGTCAAAAGTGCTGCGATAGGCTGGTCCGTGGCCGCGCAGTTCGTCGCGAGTTGCTCACGCAGGCGGTTGTGATGATCCCAGTTCCCCGGTGAAGCGATTTCGATGAAGCGAACGCCTGCCTCCGCCAGCCGCCGTGCCAGCAGGCACTGGCGAGCGAATTGATCTTTGCCCACGCCGATGCCGTAGAGCTGGCGGATGTGCTCCGGCTCGCTGCGCAGGTCCAGCACATCGGGCACTTCGCTCTGCATGCGAAAGGCCAGCTCAAAGGACTCAATGGCACCCTCGATCTCGGCGTGGTGCCCATCACGCTCCATCTTCCGCTCATTCAGACCCCGGATGAGATCAATCTGCGCCCGTTGTAGATCACGCGGCATGTTGGGGTTTTCGATGTTCTTCATCGGTGGTCCTGGGGCCACGTCCTTCTTCAAAAGCGCGGCATAAAGATCCGGGAGCTGCGATCCGCCGATTTTCGTTCCCTGGCAGATCGCGGGCAAAAAGGCGCTGCCGTAGTTCTGCGCTCCACCGTTGTCCGCCGGAGGATTCAGCGTGATGAAGCCGGGTAAGTTTTCATTCTCAGTGCCCAGACCATACAGCGTCCAAGCGCCGATGGAGGGCCTCACAAACTGAAACGAGCCCGTGTGCATCTGTCCAAACGCCTGCGCATGATTCGGCAGGTCCGTGTGCATCGAGTTGATGATGCAAAGCTCATCGGCATGCTTCGCCAAGTGCGGATAGAGGCTGGTGATCCACTGCCCTGACTGCCCAAATTGCCGCATCTCATGCACTGGCGCATACAGTTTCGCCCCTGCCGAATCACGACCGAGGTTCGCTGTCTTGCCATCGCGCTTCGCCAGCTCGGGTTTGTAATCAAAAAGGTCCACATGGGACGGTCCGCCGCGCATCGTGAGAAAGATCACCCGCTTTGCCCGAGCGGCCAAATGCGGTGTCTTCGATGCCAGTCCGCCCTTCGCCTGCGCCAACGCCGAAAAAGCCAGCCAGCCGATGCCAGAGGATAGCGTGGTGAGGGCCTGGCGGCGTGAAGAGAGTAGGTTCATCGGATTAAAATCAGATTGGAAATGCCTCGGCTGGCTTTACACTGTCGGCATGATAACCACCGCAATCGAAGCGCCCACCGAAAGCGATGCTGCCCGCGTTCGCCGCAAACAAGCCGCCGTTCAGGATCTGATCCGCAAGACCGGCAAAGATGGCAGTCGTGTTTTCGGCAGGCTGCCTGACGACGAGATGACCCGCGAAGCTTGGGCGCTCGGCGAGGCATGGCGTCAGTCCGAAGTCCCTTTATCGTCTCATGTTCATCCTGGACACCAATCATCTTCGGGAACTCACGGACGGCACCATGCTCGGCGAAAAGCTGCGCCGCAAAATCCTCGCTTCGGAGACGGGTGTCGTGACCTCGATTGTCAGTGCGGATGAAAGTCTGCGCGGCTGGCTGGCCTACATCGCCAAGGCAAACTCGCCAGAACAGGAAGCCGAGGCGTACTTTCGGCTCAACGAAACCATCGACATTCTGGGTGATCTGATCCGCCTTCCTTATGACTTGGAGGCCGCTGCGAGGTTTGCCGCCTTTCGCAAGGTAGGCATGCAGATAGGCTCCAAAGACCTCAAAATCGCCTGCATCGCTCTGGAGCATGACGCCGTCGTGCTGACTCGAAACAACAGGGACTTCATCAAAGTGCCCGGCTTGAAGATCGAGAACTGGCTGGATTGAATTCATGGTATTTCAGTCCGCAAAACGAAACTCCGCGCTGCAAAGCAGTGACTGGCAAAAGGCGGTGAAGAGCTTCGATTCATCTGCGGAGGCCGTTTGGAGAAATTTCTCGGCTAGAGCCACTTCGTGCGCATCGGGGCTGCGGTTGAAGCAAAGCTCGAAAGCACGCTGAACTCGATTTGGAGCCTTCTCGATGCGTCTCGCGAGGGCAGCGGCCATTTCCTGCACAAAGGGGCCGTTGAGCAGGTACAGACCTTGCAGCGGCACGTTGGTGACATCACGATCTCCGGTGACGAGGTTCGGATTGGCGACGTCAAACTGCTCCAGCACATCCGGCAGATGATCGCGGATCACCGGCAGGTAAATCGAGCGGCGGTGGGAGCCATCGAGGTCCTTTGGCAGCTTGTTGTTGAAGTCGATGAGGGAGACGGATTGCCCATCCAGCTCCGCCGCGAGTGATCCGGGACGGCG
>JBEIGR010000447.1:0-5081 GCA_040381795.1 Verrucomicrobiaceae bacterium
AATCCCAACCACCACCGCGTCCTCCTCGCCCTCAGCACCGCCTTCTTCGATGCTTTCCTCAAGGGCGATGCCGAGGCCAAAGCCTGGCTCAACGGCGAAGGCCCACGCTCCGTGCTGGAGAAAGACGACAAGTGGCAGCGGAAGTGAGCGTTCAACGTCTGCGGCGAAACCTGAACCTATAAGCGCACCCCGGCGGCCCAGAGCGCAACGCCAATGGCATCGACCGCAACATGGCCCCGCTCAGCGACACCCGCGCCGAGCACAATGGCTACCTCGCCGCCATCCAAACCCGCGACGGACGCATCCAGCTCATCAGCAGCCGCAATCACTACGTCTTCAATCTCGCGTGGCTCAAAGCGCTGCCTGCGGGGTCGTAGCTTCGATTGGCAATCGAAGGTTTTATGCCCATGATTCGATTCACAATCGAATCCAACATGACTCCTGACCTTGCTTCGATCCTCAAACAAACCTTTGGCTATGACAGCTTCCGCTCGTTGCAGCGGGAGATCATGGATGCGTCGCTGGCAAACAAGGATGTGGTGGCCATCCTGCCGACGGGCGCGGGGAAGTCGCTTTGCTTTCAGCTTCCGGCGCTGGCGAGGGAGGGGCTGACGCTGGTCATTTCACCACTCATCGCGCTGATGAAGGATCAAGTCGATGCGCTGGTGGCAAGCGGTGTGGCGGCGACGTTTTTGAATTCATCCGTCCAAGGCAGCGAGGCTCAGCGGCGGCGCTCGGGTCTGGAAAACGGCCATTACAAGCTACTCTATGCTGCGCCGGAGCGTGTGATGACGGATGGCTTCATCAGCGATCTTCAGCGTTGGAATGTGACCGCCGTGGCCGTGGACGAGGCGCACTGCATCAGCGAGTGGGGACATGATTTCCGCCCGGAGTATCGCATGCTGGCTCAATTACGCGACAAGCTGCAAGGTGTGCCGTTTTTGGCGCTCACGGCCACGGCGACGGAGCAGGTGCGCGGTGACATCATCCGCCAACTTCAACTGCCGGAGCCGGAGGTGTTTCTCGCCAGCTTTAACCGTCCGAATCTGAGCTACACCATCCTGCCGAAGTCGAAATCGACGCGGCAGGTGTATGATTTTGTGAGGCAGCGGCCGGAGGAGGCGGGCATCGTGTATGTGCAGTCACGCAAGAGCGCTGAGAGCCTCGCGGCGGCACTTACGGCGGAGGGGGTGAAGGCTGTGGCGTATCACGCGGGCCTCCAGCCGGAGGAGCGGGCGGCGAACCAAGATGCCTTCATCCGCGACGAGGCGCATGTCGTGTGCGCCACCATCGCCTTTGGCATGGGCATCAACAAACCGGACGTGCGCTATGTGATCCATGCCGATCTGCCGAAGAACATCGAAGGCTACTACCAGGAGACGGGGCGTGCAGGTCGCGATGGGCTGCCGAGCGAATGTGTGCTGCTTTATTCACGCGGGGATCTCGTGCGCAATTTGAAGTTCCTTGATGAAATGACTGATGCGCAGGCCGCAGAGATCGCCGCACGGCAGATGCGCATGATGGCCGATTTTGCCGAGGGCAGCGAATGCCGCCGCGTGGCGCTGCTGGACTACTTTGGTGAGCAGTGGCCGGGCGACAACTGCGGTGGCTGCGACATCTGCCTGCAACCACGCGAGACGTGGGATGCCACCACACACGCGCAAAAGATGCTGAGCTGCATCTTCCGCATTCGACAGAAGAGCAACTTCAGCACCGGGCTGAACCACGTCGTCGAAGTGCTCGCCGGAGCGAACACGGAGAAAATCCGCAAGTGGTATCACGACCAGCTCAGCACCTATGGCATCGGCAAAGACACGCCGCGTGAAGAATGGAACGCACTCGGCCGCCAGCTTATCCGGCTCGGCTACATCGACGCCACTCCTGATGCCTTTCAGACGCTCAGCCTGACAAAGACAGGCCTCTCCACCCTCATGAACCGTACGCCCGTCATGCTCACACGCGTGCCCGTGGTCGTCAGAAGTGAAACGAGCACCGCGAAGGTGGCGAAGGCAGGCAGCATCGCATGCGACGAGGCTCTTTTCGCCGAACTGCGCACGCTACGCAAACGGCAGGCCGACGAGCGCGGCGTGCCGCCCTACGTCATCTTTGGCGACACTAGCCTCCGCCACATGTGCCGCAGCTATCCGCGCAGCGATCGCGACTTTCTCGCCATCCCGGGCGTCGGCTCTCAAAAGCTTGCCGACTACGGCGCGGCCTTCATGAGCGCGATTTCCAAATGGCTGGAGACGCACGACGCGCAGGTTTTCGCCTCTGAGGTGCCGCAATCGCCTCCACCGAAGATGAAGAGCGAGACCGGCCTCAGCGGCACCGCTTTGGAAACCTTGCGCCTCCATCGCCAGGGACACAGCGCCGAGAAGATCGCATCGCTGCGTGGTTTCGTTATCAGCACCATCCACAATCACCTCTCCGAGGCCATTCAGCATCGCGAACTCGACGCTGATCCACGCGACTACTTTAGCTCCGAGGCCGTAACGGAGCTGCGAGCCGCGGTGGCCGAGCACGGACTGGAGAGCCTCGGCAAACTCAAAGAAGCCCTCGGCAATCGCTACGATTACCCCTTGCTGAATTACTTTCGTGCCTTTGAACTGCGGAAGTAGCTTCGGTTGTCAATCGAAGCATTTGGGGGAAGGATTCGATTACCAATCGAATCTACTATGAAACGCCTGCTTCTCCTCTTTGCCCTCGGCATCCAATCACTCGCCGCAAAGGATGCCCCACCCAAAAAAGCCGAGATCTTCGATTTCAGCGGCCACAAAGCCGTTGTCTATGCCGCGCCGAAACCCGCCAAAGGCAAACCTTGGGTGTGGTATGCGCCGACACTGAATGGCGGTGTCTCGCTGGCGGGACGCCCGATGTATTTCGACGCCTTCATGAAGGCGGGCATCAGTCTCGCGGGCTTTGATTTGGGCGAAGTGCGGGGATCACCGGCCAGTTCGGCGAAGTTCACGCTGTTTTACGACGCGATGGTAAAACGCGGCTTTTCCGCGAAGCCGATCCTGCTCGGCCAGAGCCGCGGCGGCATGATGACGCTGGCGTGGGCCTTTCGGAATCCCGACAAAGTAAAAGCCTGGGTCGGCATCTATCCCGTCTGCAACCTCGCCAGTTGGCCGCTGAAGAACTCGAAACCTCAAACGCTCGCCGACTATGCGCTGCCAGAAGCGGAACTCGTATCGCGACTGAAAGAGTTCAATCCCATCGACAATCTCGCCGGTCTCGCCGCCAACAAGGTGCCCATGTTCGCCGTGCACGGCGACAACGACATCGTTGTGCCCTACAATGACAACACCAAGCTCCTCAAAGAACGCTACGAATCCGCCGGCGGCTCCTTCAGCGTCAAAATCATCCCCGGGGAAGGCCACAAGGTAGGCCCGTCTTTCTTCGAGTGTCAGGAGTTGGTCGATTTTGTGATTGGCTTAAAGTAGCTTCGATTGGCAATCGAAGCGGTTTGGGGAAGATTCGATTGCCAATCGAATCTACGATGAACATCCAGCCGTTCAGTGATCGAAAACCGGTCCGCATCTACTTCACGAACATGCCGCACTGGCGGCAGGAGGGGTGCACTTTCTTTGTCACCTATCGAATGGCGGACTCGATCCCGGAGCGGGTGCTGGCGCAGTGGGAACGAGAAAAGACTCACTGGCTGAGCCTGCATGGCATTGAGGTTGAGAAGTGGTCCGAAGGCTTCATTCAGCTCGTCCCTGAAAAACAGCGGGAGTTCCTCAAGCACTTCAACCGCAAGCTGAACTCGTATCTTGATGAAGGCCATGGTTCGTGTGTTTTGCGTGACCCGAACTGCCAGCGCCTCGTTCTCGATGGCTGGAAACACTTCGATGGTATCCGCTACCAGCTTGGCGACCTCGTCGTGATGCCCAATCATGTGCATCTGCTGCTCACACCGCTGCCTGGAAACGAGTTGGAAGAGATTCTGCAAAGCCGGAAGCGGCATTCAGCTCGGGAGCTGAACCTGTTTTTGAACCGCAGCGGCGATTTCTGGCAGAAACATAGCTATGACCACATCGTCCGCGATGAGGTGGAGTTACGAGCCTTCCAAAAATACATCTCCGAGAACCCGACCAAGGCAGGCCTCAAGGCGGGCGAATCACTTCATCGTAGCTTCGATTGGCAATCGAAGCCTTCCGAGCCATGATTCGATTCACAATCGAATCTACGATGAAAACACTGCTCACCGCCCTCTCGCTTCTTTTTGCCTTCCAAGTCCTCGCTGAGGATCATCCGAGCCTCGCGGCCGTGAAAGCGGCTGACAAGGCTCGTGTGGCCGCAATGCAGTCGGGCGAACGTGCCAAGCTGGAGGCCGTTTTCTCGGATGAGCTGCGTTATGCGCACTCGAATGGCGTCGTCGATACGAAGGCGTCGTTCATCGAGATCCTCAGTGCCGGGAAAACGAAGTATGTGGGGTATGATTATGAGGAGCAGAACTTCACCTTCCCCGCGCCGGGGATCGCGCTCATGAGCGGACGTGCACATGTGAAAGCGGAGTCTGAGGGCAAGACGATGGATGCTGTGCTGAGCTTTTTGGCCGTCTGGCGTGAGGAGAAGGGCCAGTGGCGCTTTTTGGCGTGGCAGTCGTGCAAGCTGCCTCCGGTGGTGAAGTAGCTTCGATTGGCAATCGAAGCGGTTTGGGGAATGATTCGATTAACAATCGAATCTACATGAAGCCGCTTCTCTTTCTCGTCTGCCTCACCACACTCTGCTACGCGGCGGAGCTGCATCTGCCGCCGGGCACCAAGGCCTTGCCGTCAGCGGCGGAAAAAGGACGTGGGCCGCTGGCGCTGGTGAATTTGAATCATCATGTGCTGGGACATGCGCGGGTGTTTGGTGGCAAGGATCCGGACTTGTTTGTGGCAGGCTATGGCGGGCCGCAGGCGGTGCATTTGTTCAAGTGGGTGGATATGGCGGAGAACGCTGCGCCGGTGTTCGCGGAGCCGGTGGTGGTGAAATGTGCCTTCAAGGACAAGGGCTGTGTGTTTCAGCGGACGGATGGCAGCATCGTCGGGCTGTGGATCGACAAGGAAGAGCTGGTGACGACGGAGTTTGAGCGC
>JBEIGR010000448.1:0-5079 GCA_040381795.1 Verrucomicrobiaceae bacterium
ACGAAACGTCCGCTTCGAGCACATCAAGGCGGTCGTGGGTGACGGCGGGATCTTGCGGAGCAGCTGGAGGGACGCCGCCACCTACAAACGGTTCTGTTCGGCCGTGGTGTCGGGACCGGACGGTCGCATCGAGGATATTTCTTTTTCCGGCGTCGACATCACCTTCCCCGGCGGCGGCACCGCCGAGCAAGCGGCTCGTCTCGACGTGGGCGAGCTGCTCGAAGCCTTTGAGTATCTCAAATGGGCAGTTCCCTTCGACGGTGAACTCCCCGCCTCAGCGCTCTATCTACGCCACGTCAAAGGCGTGCGCCTGGAGAACGTGCGGCTCACCGTGGAGAAGCCCGATGCCCGCGCCTTCATTGCCGGGGACGACGTGCAAGGCCTGACACTGCAAGGCGTCGTCGCCCGCGCTCCCGCACCGGTGCCCGGCTTGGCGAAACTCGCCGATGCCAAGGACGTGACCGAGAAGGACTGCCGCGTGGAATGTGGCACATCAGTGTCAGTGCTCATCGCTCCGACGACGGAAGAACTGCGCCGCCTCGCTGAACTGCGCACGCGGGCTGCTGCACTCGACCAGGAAATCCAAAAGAAGGCCGACCAGGCCGATGCTGAAGCGAAGAAGGAAGTCGAATCGAAATAACGAAAGGCACACTTTCATGAAACACACACTCCCCATTACCTGCATCTCTTGGAAATCCGCCTGGCAAACCTTCTTGCTTTGCTCGGCTCTCACCGCAATGCTGCTCGCGCCGATAGCTGCGCTGCACGCTGCCGAGCCAAAGCCTGCGAACAAACCGAACGTCATCGTGATCCTCGCCGACGATCTCGGTTGGGCGGACTTGTCCTGCTACGGCAGCACTTTTCACGAGTCGCCGAACCTCGACAAACTCGCCACGCAGGGCATGCGCTTTACTCAGGGGTATTCGAGTAGTCCGTATTGCTCGCCTTCACGTGCGGCGATCATGACCGGGCGGCATCCGGGGCGACTTAAGATTACCGACTTCATCCCCAGCAACGGCAAGAGCGGAAAATTCTTTCCTGCGGAGATGAAGATGGAACTTCCATTAGAAGAAGTGACCATTGCTGAGCTACTGCGCGATGCGGGTTGCGCAACTTGGCATGTCGGCAAGTGGCACCTCGGCGACCTGGGATTCTATCCCGAAGACCAGGGCTTTCAGGTCAACATCGCAGGCAATCACAGCGGTATGCCAAGCAGCTACTTCTGGCCCTACGGTGACGATGAGGGCGTGACGGTGGTGCGCCCGCTTGCTAGAGATCAGAATAAGGCCTACCATATGACGCCGGTGCCTGGACTTCGCGCGGGCGGCCACGAAGGCGAGCACCTTTGCGACCGACTGACCAGCGAGGCGATGCAGCTCATCGAGAAACGCGATGTCCGGCAGCCCTTCTTCCTCTATCTGTCCTTCTACGACGTGCACATACCCGTCATGGCCAAGCCTGAACTGGTGAAGAAATACGAAGCCAAGGCCGCCCGGCTCGGTCTGCCATCGGTGAAAGATTCGCCACGCTTCGCCGAGGACAACCGTGCTCACGGCGGCGGTGTTCACAAGATACCAGAACAGCAGGTGGATCCGATTTACGCAGCGATGGTCGAGACGATGGATGCGAATATCGGCCGCCTCATGGCGAAGCTCGACGAAATTGGCCTCGCCGACAACACACTGATCATTTTCACCAGCGACAATGGCGGCCACAGCGTCACCAGCAATCGCCCGCTGCACGCTTGTAAAGGCTGGCTCTACGAAGGTGGCGTGCGCGAACCGTGGATCGTGCGCTGGCCCGGCGTGACAAAGCCCGGCAGCACTTGCGATGTGCCCATAGTCAATACCGACATCTTTCCGACCGTGCTCGAAGCCGCCGGCCTGCCCCAACGACCCGAACTGCACACGGACGGCGTAAGCTTCACCCGACTGCTCAAAGGCAAAACAAAACCGGTGCACGAAGCGCTGTTCTGGCACTTCCCACACTACGGCGTCCACGGCAGCGGACCGTGTAGCAGCGTGCGTTTCGGCGACTGGAAACTCATCCACTGGATCGAGGACGACAGCGTCGAGTTGTTCAATCTGGCCACCGACCTCGGCGAAAAGACCGACCTCGCCGCCCAGCAACCTGATCGGGTGAAAGACCTCCGCGCCCGCCTCCATGCCTGGCGCAAAGAAACCAATGCGAACATGCCGAGACCGCAGAAATGAAACACACCCTCACCCTCTTCGCCGTCCTGCTGCTCGCACCGCTGGCTGCGCCGCACGCCGCACCTTCCCAAGACTCCCGCATCATCATCGCCAGCGAGGCCGGCGCGAAGCTTGATAGCGATGTGACCAAAGGCGGCGGCACGGACGACACCGCACCCATCCAGGGGATCCAACCGGATGCGAAGATTGATCGGCTGCGTATCGAGGACTTGAACGTCTATGACCCGCGCAAGGAAATCGGCCACACGCCGCGCATCCGCGCCGATGGCCGCATCGCGTTGCTTCAAGTGCGCGATGTTGTCGTGCAAAGACCGCAAGCCACCGCGCCCGCCGGTTCCTTGATCGGCACCTCCATGGATCGCTCCGCGCTGAAGGCCTTCATGGATGCGCGGGCCGGCATCGTGACGCCTCCCGGCAAAGGCCGCCGTGGCTTGCCTGAAGGACCGGGCTATTTCACCATGCAGCCGCAGATCCAACGCCTGCAAATCTCCGATGTCGCCGCCGAAGGACTGGAGCACGTCCTTAATCATCAGGCTGGAACCATTGAAGCCCTCGACCTCCGTGAGCTCCCCGTGATCGAAACCACGAAGACCGTTCATCTGACAGGTGAAGCAAAGATCAACCAAACCTGGCCATCCACATCGAAAGGAAATATGCCATGAAATCCAACCTCACCGTTGCCTGCGTCTTTTTGAAATCAGCTTGGCAGGCTGTCTCGCTGCGCTCGGCTCTCACCGCCCTGCTGCTCGCGCCGCTGGCCGATGTTCTACCTGCTGCCGGTGCAGTTGCCAATGGCGCGGCCCCGCCGGAGGTTCTGGCACCGGACGAACTGGCGCTGGTCCGCGAGTTGGCGACGGCTACCCTCGAAACCTGCGGGGTGGCTCCGGGTGCGGTCGCCCACGGCAAAACGAACACCTTGGGATTCCGAGCCATCACGCCGGGTGGTTATCCGGCGATCTGGATCCTGGACTTCACCATGAATTTTTCCAGCGGCTTGATTGCGCGCGAGGACGGACTCCAGCACTTCCAACTGATTCTGGAAAAGCAAAACGGCCCTGAGCCAAGGGATCTGGGCCAGCAGGTGGTCATACCCGCCCACGCCATCCCCGATCATATCAACGTGGACGGCACACCGGTGTTCTTTCCCGGCACCTACGATCCATTGGCCCACATGAATGGCGACTGGGGGTTCCGCCCGCCCAGCAACAACCAGTTTGAAGTCATCTCGCTCGCCCACATGCTGGCTCGCAGTGGTGATACCAAAGCGCTGCTGAGCCGCGAGGTGGGCGGACGCACCGTGTATGAGCGACTGAAGCTGGCGTTTGCCGTGCCGGAGATCGATCCGGCCACACAATTGGTGCGCACCACGGCGGCGCGGCGGGCGGTCGGATTCATCTTTTATGATGCCATCGAGATGACGGGCGACCTCCTGATGGCTTCGCTGATCCGCTACCGCGCGGCTCTGCACCTCGCCTGGCTCGCGACCAAGATGGACCAACCGGAAGACGCCAAACATTATGCCGACATCGCCCAGCAGATCCGCTCGCATATCCAGCCGGTCTTTGCTGACACCGACGGCACCCACGGCGGCTGGCTCAAAGCCTCCAACGGCATCTCCGGGCAGTCGGATGTGTGGGGCAGCATTTACGCGATCTATATCGGCGCGGTTGAGGTTGAAGCCCGCGCCGGTTTGCTCAGGACGATTACGGCGGCGTTGGCCAAGCCCGGAGAGATCGAGTTCGAGGGGGCCCTGCGCCACGTCCCGCTGAGCGGCGACTTCTCGCCGACTACCATGTGGGAGAAAGCTAGACCCCAAAAAAACAGGTATATGAACGGCGCCTACTGGCACGTCCCTGTCGGCTGGCTGCTGACCATCCTGCAGCCGGAGTATCCGGAGTTGGCGCAGACCATTAAGCGGCATTGGCTGGGCCACTTGCGTGCGCAGCAGGGCAAAGTGTGGGAGTGCATCGGCTGGGACGGGCAGGCCAACAAGAACCCGTCCTTCGGAACATCGATTGCCCTGCCGTTAGGCGTGCTGAGCCGAGGGGAGCTGCGCGCCGACCAGCTGCCAGCGCTGCATGCTGCTGAACGACCCACGCCTTCCACCACTCTCGACCGCGAAATTCAGCCGAAGGCCGATCGAATCGACGCTGGAGCGAAGAAGGACTCCAAAACCAAGTAACAACTCCTAACGGCATGAAAAACACCCTCCCCCTCTTCACCGCCCTGCTGCTAGCACCGCTGGCCGTATCCACGTCGCACGCGGCAGAAGCCGGACAACCTGCGACGCATTTTTCGACGTTCGCGCAGGCCACTCTGCACGAGTCGCCCTTACTCAACCGGATCAAGCTGGCGAAGCAGCGGGGACGTTCCTACCCGATGGACTCCCTCGATTTCATCATGGTGGATCTGGAGCGGCCGGAGACCCTGACGCGGCATGCCGATTTCTTCACTGGGGATCTGACCGGCCGATACCTCGACTTCCTCGCCGCCAGCGCGCATCTCGAACCGTCGGACGGCGACCGAATGCAGACGCTGTTCACGCGCATGCTGGCGTGTCAGACGCCGAATGGGACTTTCGGCAGAGTTCAAGGCGTTTACACGGAACCGGCCTGGATGGCCGCGAGCAAGGTCTTCATCGGATTACTGAGTTATTATAAGGAGACGGGAGATCCAAAGGCGCTCGCGGCGGCACGCAAGAACGCAGAGTTTTTCTTCGCGAACCTGGATCGGGTCAGGGAGGCCTCCATTCAGCAGAAGAAGCCGGAAGACCTCCACAAATGGATCAGGACCGCAGGAAGCTTGGGTGACTTCGGCACCATTATCACCGAGCCCATGGCAGAGCTGTTCGGCATCACCGGAGATC
>JBEIGR010000449.1:0-5077 GCA_040381795.1 Verrucomicrobiaceae bacterium
CCGCGACTGGTTGCGCAATCAAGGCTTCCTCAAACCGACGAAGCGCACGGCCATCAACGGCAAGCTCAGCATTGACGGCAAACCGGTGAGCTGGGGCAGCGTCATCTTCACGCCCGAAGATCCCTCGGCACCGGTCGCCTGTGCTCGTGTGATGGGCGGCAAGTTTAAGCTCGATGACAAAACCGGCCCCGTCGTCGGCAAGGTCAAACTCACCGTCAGCTACAGCGCCGCCGATGTGTCCGGACTCGAAACGGCGGATGGCACGGTGACAACGAAGGAGCAGAAGCCCGGCGCAGGTGAGTGGAGCTTTGAAGTGATCGATGGAGCCAAGGACATCGTGTTCGATGCGAGCCGTTGAGGTTCATTTTGGCTTTTTCAAGGCTCCCAGAGCCGGTCCGTTGTCCGCTGGCATGGAGGCATGCCATGCCAACAAGGCCTTGGACATGCGTTTGACGAGATCGGCATGCTGCGTGGCGAGGTTGGTGGTTTCTCCGCGATCTTTGGCGAGGTCATAAAGCTGCGGCTGGGTGCCATCATACTCGCAGAGCAGCTTCCAGTGTCCTTCTCGCATGGCGAGGTCGGGCAGGCGTTCTTTGAGTTTTTCACTCACGGTCTTCCGGTCAGGTGGACGACGCCAAAAGATGGGGGCTGTGCGAGAAACCTCGTTTTTGCCAAGCAGTGCCGGAGCGATGTTTTCACCATCAAAGGCGATGTCTTTGGCTTCAATGCCCGCGATGGACAGCAGCGAAGGGGCGAGGTCAAAAGCGGCGAAGATGGATTTCGCATTCACGCTGCCTGCCTTGGCTTTTTAGACCCAACCAGGCCCCCAAATGATGAGCGGAGAACGCGTGCCACCCTCATAAAGCGTCGTCTTCGAGCCGCGAAAGGGGCCTGCGCTTCCGGCACCCGGCTCGGGGCCGTTGTCCGAGCAGATGAGCAGCAGTGTGTTGTCACGGAGCGCGGCGTTGGAGCGCAGATGATCGAAGAGTCGGCCCAACTGACGGTCCATTTCTTCCAAGACGGAGAGGTAGAGGCCACGCTTGCCAGCAGCCCATTTTTCAACCGGCGGCCACCAGGGGCCATGGACATCATCCGGCCAGAGATTGACGAAGAAGGGCTTCTTGGCCGCTACCGCCTTCTCCATGAAGGGAATCGCGGCATCGACGAAGCCGGTGGTGATTTTGGAGCGCTGCATCCACGTCACCGGCTGGCCGAGGCGCTCGGCATCGGCCCAGATTTTGCCGGGTTCCGTATCGCCGGGCTTCATCGTCATGGGCAAAAGCTTTGCGCCCATGCCTTCGAAGTTCGTGAGTGACTCATCAAAGCCGTAAGCGCTGATCGGCGGGGCATCATCGACATCCCGCTGACCGCCCAGATGCCATTTTCCGAAGTGCCCGGTGGCGTAGCCATGCTGCTGGAGCACGCGAGCCAGTGTGGGGGCCTTCGGATCGAGCCACTGGGCGCAGCCGCGACGCTCGTTGTCTGCCCGATTGTTGAGAAAGGAATGGATGCGCCAGCGCTGTGGATACTGCCCGGTCGTCAGCGCACACCTCGACGGCGAGCAAATGGGCGAGTTCACATGAAACTGCTCGAAGCGAATGCCCTCCGCCGCGAGGCGGTCAATGTTCGGTGTCTTCGCGTCCTTGTTTCCAAAGCAGGAGAAGTCTCCCCAGCCCATGTCATCAATGAAGACCATGACGATGTTTGGCTGCGCCGCGAAGAGCGAAGGGCAAAGGGCGAAGAGGAAGAATAGAACTCGAAACATGCGCATGAAACGCCGTGGGTTCAGCCGCATTGCACACCAGGCGTTCGTCCAGCTATTCAGAAGGCACACCCATCTGCGCGATGCTTTGGCCTAGAAACGGGAATGAACAGCCGCAAAAGAGCGCAAAATCAAAGCCTTGGAGAATCTACCTGACTCACTTTCCGAGTGAAACCATCGGAGTGAAGTTTTGTTCTCTACTCCTTCTCTTTGCGGTCTTTGCGCTCTTTTGCGGCGATTCCCATCTTCGAATTCAGGTTTATTTCTCCGCTGGCACTGGCGGGCGATGCCGGGCGATCATGGAATGGAAGTCTCCGAGGTTGTAAGGGCCGTAGTAAGGCTGGCTCAGATCGACTTCGGTGAGGGCCACGGTGCCCCATTTCTCGCCACGGGTGAGCGGACGACCTCCTTGATCGTAGATGGCCGAGTACATCCAGCCATCCTCGGGCTTCATGAAGGTGCTGCTGACGATGAAGACGTGGTTTTCACACGCACGAGCCTGGGCGAGCAGCGGATTGCAACCCCACACAGGCCAGGCGATGACTTCCGCCCCATTCTTGGTGAGTTCACGGGCCACCTCGGGGAAGAAGCCGTCGTAGCAAACCATGAGACCGACTTTGCCGAAGGCGGTGTCGAAGACGGGATAGTCCTTTCCGGGTGAGATGCCTTTCGCGGCCTCGCCAGGCGGGAGGGAGACTTTGCGATACTTGCCGATGAGCGAGCCATCGGGGCCGAGAAGCACGGCGGAGTTGTAGATGAGGTGCGCATCACGCTCATAAAGGCTGAGCACGAGGTGAAGGCCGTGCTGCTTGGCGAGCTCAGCGAAATACGAAGTCGAAGGGCCGGGGATGGACTCGGCAATCTCCTCTGGTTTCGCCTTTAAACTCGCACTGGGGACGGTCTCGCCGAGAACGACGAGGTCGGCATGCTTCTCAGCGGCCTCGGCGATGAGCGGGGCAAACTCGGCGCAGTTTTCACGTGGGGATTTGCCGCTTGGTTTGTGATGCACGGTGGCGAGGCGCACTTTGCGTGGTGCAGGAGCCTCGGTGGGCACGAGATCAGCTCCACGCCACTCGACGCGGCCTCCGGGTGCCCACTGTAAATGCAGCTCGACGATGGCTTGGGTGGCTTTCGAAGGCACCCGATACACGCCGGTCACGCTCGTCCAGCCTTCGGCATCGGCAGAGCCATCGGTGGGATACTCGGGCTCGGCGCTGGGCATGGGCAGGCCGGGGTTGAGATACTCGGGCGCGGCATCGAGCTTCACACCTTGGCCATTGGCATCCTGCCAAAGAAGGCGCACGAGGCAGCTCTGGCGGAGGTTGGTGATGCCGGTGGTCTTCCGCTGCACCTGGAAGCGATAAAACGTACCACCCTTCACCGCGAAGCGCTTTTGAAACCAGCCATCGAGACCTTCACGCTGATCGTGGGTAATGGTGAGCGTGTTTTCAGCACCGCTGCTAAACTGCGGGCAGATTTCATCGCGTGGGCTTTCGGCGGTCCAGCCGTGGAAATCGGCGGCGTGAAGAGCAGCAGCGCTGAGCAGGAAGAGAAACAGTTTTATGGTCATGGGGTGAGTGGATCGAGATGTCATTGGGCAATGACGCTCACCGTCCACACAACAAACGCCGCAACTCATCGATGTGTGGCTGGCGGACGCGGGTGCGACGCGTGAGGAAGAAGACTTTTTCATCGCCGAAGAGATGAGACACATCGCTGAGGCCGATCTCGCCACGTTTGGCCATGTTTTTGAGTTCGCCTTCCATGTAGTTCCGGCTGGCGCCGAGGATGGCGGTGCCAAAACCGAGGGCCACGTAGGGGAGGACGACGTTGAAGACATTCGCCTCAAGCGTGACGTTGAGTTCCGAGAGCAGCCCGTGCCGCGAAAAGACGGCGTCGATCTGCGG
Source organism: Verrucomicrobiaceae bacterium (assembly GCA_040381795.1). Lineage (GTDB taxonomy): Bacteria > Verrucomicrobiota > Verrucomicrobiia > Verrucomicrobiales > Verrucomicrobiaceae > Prosthecobacter. The sequence continues at coordinate 3,670 of JBEIGR010000449.1, forward strand.
ACGAGAGCTGGAGCGCTGCGGCGGCAGCAGCAGAGGCTCGGAGACGAGATCGCGAAGCGTGAGCCGCTTCTTTTTGATGAGCGGATGATCCGGCGGCAGCAGCGCCACGATGGGAAAGGTGGTCATCGGCACGACGTGCAGTTTGCCAGCCTCGTCACTGAGCCGATCCATGTGGCCGACGAGCGCCACATCCGCCTCGTCCTGCACGAGCTGCTCGATGGCGGTACCGGAGGTGACACTGGTGATGATGATGCGCACATCGGGATGGCGGCGGCGCATTTCACCGAGGGCATGCGGCAGCTCGTGGGCGAGCACCTGCGGCGGTGCCGCGATGCGCAGGGTGCGGTGTGCCTCATCCTTCCGGCGTGAAAACTCTGGGATCACCTTTTCAAAATCCTCGATCATCGGCTCCACGATCTCGGCGAGCAGGGCCCCATCCGGCGTGAGGCGCACCTTGCGACCCTGCACCTCGATGAGCTTGCTGCCCGTATCCCGCTCCAGCGCCCGGATCTGCCGCCAGATGGAGGAGCGGGCCATGCCGACGGCATCGCCGGCATTCACAAAGCTGCCATGACGAGCGATGTGAATGAGAGCACGGAACTGCTGAATACGCGGCTCTTTGAAGGCAGGAGAGTGTTTTTCGCTCATGGGCGGGTCCCGTCAGTTGCGGCGGTGCAACGAGTAGCCTTCATGCTGCTGCGAGCAACCTGTCTGCGAGGGCTTTTGGCATTCATCGCAAGATCACCTTGCCTGCCACCACACGGTGCAGGTATAAACGCGGCCTTATGAAACTCGGCTTCGTCACCGCCATCCTTCCCGAGCTCTCGCTGGAGGAAGTCCTCGCATTTGCCCGGCATGAAAATCTCCCCGTTATCGAGGTCATGTGCTGGCCGGTGGGCCGGGCGGAGCGCAAATACGCGGGCGTCACGCACATCGATGTGACCACGCTCACCAAAACAAAAGCGGAGGACATCCTCGCGAAGTGCCAGGACCAAGGCGTGGACCTCAGCGCCCTCGGTTACTACCCGAACATGCTCGATCCAGACCCGGAAACCGCCCGCGTGGCGGTGGCGCATTTCAAGAAGGTCATCACCGCCGCCCCGAAGCTGGGGCTGGCGAATGTGAATGGCTTCGTCGGCCGTGACTGGACCAAATCCGTCGATGAGAACTGGCCGCGCTTTTTGAAGACGTGGAAGCCGCTCATCTCTCTCGCCGAGGATCACGGCGTGAAAATCGGCATCGAGAACTGCCCCATGTCCTTCACGCGGGACGAATGGCCCGGCGGCAAGAACCTGCTCACCACCCCCGCCATCTGGCGCCGGGCATTCAGCGACATCGACTCCCCAAATTTCGGCCTCAACTACGATCCCTCCCATTTCATCCTCCAAGATATGGACCCGCTCAGCCC
>JBEIGR010000450.1:0-5067 GCA_040381795.1 Verrucomicrobiaceae bacterium
AGTCGCGCACCTGCCGCACGGCTCGTCCGCGAAAACGCACGCGATACGCTCCCTTTTGTTTGGCTCGGAAACCAGGCGGATAACCATAATACGGCCAGGTGGCGGATCGAAAGAGCGCCATCTCCAAGCTGGGATCGCGGCGCTGCTCAGGTGTCATCGTTTTCAACTCCGCCGCCGTGATAGGCACCATGCGGTTGTCCCGCGCGAAGAACATCGCCTCGCGTTCGCCGAAGGTATTCAGACCTGGAAAAAGCTCCGTGCCGGTGAATCGTTGCGTCACGGGTGCTGCGGGTGGCTTTGGGCCTGCCATCGCCGTGCGCAGAGCGGTCTCGGTGGCTTCGAGATAGGCATCGAGCTGCACATGCGACATATCCAGCAGTGCTGAGACCTTGGTGAAACCATGCGCGTCGCGGTCCTCGGGCAGTTTGTCGCGGATGTCGAGGTCAGGCAGCTTCAGCAGCGCACGCAGATTGTTTTCAAACTCCACGCGAGTGAGCCGCCGAACCGGACCTCGACCGTTTTTCGCCGTCTCTTCCTTTGCGGCGGCGTGTAGGCTTGCGCTGAGTTGCGAGACGACGTTTTTGCGTTCCTCGGCGCTGACTTTGGACTTCTCCGGCGGCGGCATCTCGCCTTTTTCGATGAGGTCAAACACTCGCGTCCATCGACCGCGTGTGTCGGCATGACTGAGGTCAAAAGGCAGCGCGGTGATATCGAAGTCGCCCTTCGCGACGCTGTCGTCATGGCAGTCGATGCAATGCTTATCGATGAAGCTGTGCAGCGGGTTTGTGGAGGCGGATTTTGGAGTGGGTGATTCAAAGACGTGAACATTCGTGATGTGCAGTTCTTCGAGGCCGCTTTTTTTATCAATGTAGCCGTCGATCTGATCCACCAACTGATCTCGCGTGAGCTTCCACACGACTTTTCCGGCCTTGTCGATCTCCGCCAGCAGATCGCGGCCCTCGTCAGCCTTCTGCATGTGATAATCCCCGCAGGCCATGAGCACATTGCCATTGGCGAGTCGTGTCATCCCAAGCGTGTAGCGGCATTGCAGACCCAGGTCTTCGGTGGTCCAGCAGCCGAGCTTTTGGCCTTTCGCATCCACATGCAGCAACTGGCATCCGGTGGACGTGGCGACCCACAACGAGCCATCCGCATCCTGCAAGGTGGCAAAGGCTTTCTTCACCGTCGGCGATGGCTTCAACAGCGGATCGAGCGGAATGGTCTGCAACACGCGGCCCGAGCCTGTTTCGACTTTCAGCACCGTTTTGCGACCGTATTGGCCGACCCAGAAGGCGTTCGTGCCCGGCACCTCGCGGATCATGCGATAGCGAAAGTGCAGCGGATCATCCTTGAGATCCGGCAGTGGTGTCTCGCTCACCACCTTGCCGCTTTGATCAACGATGCGGATCTGATTCACGCCGCTGTCCATGAGCGCGAACTTCTTGCCGCCTTCGAGCACGGCCACACTGTTTGCCTCCGCGCCTTTTGGGCCTGCGACGGCCTTGTGCTCCATGACGAGCTTCTTCGCCGCATCAAACACCGCCAAACCGCCCCGATGCGCATACGCGATGCCACCGTCTGGCAGCCGTGCCGCATCGTAGATGCCGCCGTGGCCGGTATGCTTCAGCACGGAGACGACTTTGCCACTCCGGTCGATCTCGATGACCTGATTGTCCGCCGCGAGCATGTAGCGCTCCTCAGCGTGAGTGAAGGCGGTGAGGAGAAGAAAGAGCAGAAGTCTCATGGTTGGATTTGAAAGGCAGGTATGCAGTAGAATGGGGGCAGCAGAATCAGGCCATTCTTTTGCCCCCATTCTTCTGCCTATTGGCTTGGGCTCATCACGCTAGGATCTCCTTCACGAGTTTGCCATGCACGTCGGTGAGGCGGAAATCACGGCCGGAGTAGCGATAGGTCAGGCGCTCGTGATCAATGCCGAGGAGGTGCAGGACGGTGGCGTGGATGTCGTGGATATCGACGGCGCCTTCGACCGGGAAGTAGCCGAAGTCGTCGAGCTGGCCGTGGCTGGTGCCGGGACGGAGACCAGCGCCGGCCATCCAGATGGTGAAGCCCCAGGGATGATGGTCGCGGCCCGGTTTAGTGCCACCGCCTTCGGTGTTTGGCGTGCGGCCAAACTCGGTGGCGAAGACGACGAGTGTGTCTTCCAGCAGGCCTCGGCCTTTCAAATCCTTCAAAAGCCCGGCGATGGGCCGGTCGATGGCACGGGCGTTCTGGGCGTGTTTATCCTTCAAGTCGCCGTGTTGGTCCCAGCCGTTGCTGACGATCTCGATGAAGCGGACACCGCGCTCGAGCAACCTCCGAGCGACGAGGCATTGCCGGCCAAACTCATCGGTTTCCTTGCGTTCGGTGCCCACGCCGTAAAGCGCGAGGGTGGCGGGAGTTTCCTTGGTGAGATCGGTGGCCTCGGGCACGGCATCCTGCATGACGTAGGCTTTTTCGTGGTTGGCGATGGCGGCCTCGATGATCTGATTCTGCGCGGAGGATTTCAGAAAGTCGCGATCGAGCTGACCCACCGCTCGCATCTTGTTTTGCTGGAGCGATTTGATCTTCTCCGCCATCACGAGATCCGACAGAGGCCGGGCTGGGTCCTGAAAAAAAGGCGAGCCCTGATGGACCGGCGGCAGAAATCCATTGGTGCGATACATGCGCTTCCGCGAGCCCATGACGACGAAGCCAGGCAGGTTCTGATTTTCCGAACCGAGGCCGTAGTGCGCCCACGAGCCAACGCTGGGAAAGCCCTGCAAAAGCGAGCCACCATGAAGCATGCCGATGGCGCTCTCGTGATCGGGCGACGGTCCGTGCACGGCGTGGAGAAAGGTGAGATCGTCCACGCAGGAGCCGATGTGTGGAAAGAGATCGCTCACCCTCTTTCCGCACTCGCCGTAGCGCTCAAAGGCGAAGGGGCTGCCGAGAATGGCATTGGTGGTGCGTCCGGTGATGTCCTCTTTTTTGCCAGCGATTTGGAGCGGCTTGCCGTGATCCTGGGTGAGGCGCGGCTTGTGATCAAAGCTATCGAGATGCGAGAGGCCGCCGTCGAGGAAGAACCAGACAACGCGTTTCGCTTTCGGTGCCAGATGCGGTGTAGTGAGCTGCACGGGCGAGCCGAAGGAGCGGTCTGCCAAGAGAGATTGCAGTGCGAGCCAGCCAAAGCCCGAGGCGCTGGTTTGCAGGAAGGATCGGCGGCTAGGTGGTGAAGGCTGCATGGCGGATCAAGGGATGTAGAGGAACTCTTTGGCGTTGATGAGGACGTGGCAAAGGTCCGCCCAGAGTCGCTGGTCCGAGCCACGCGCGGCGGGTGGGAGAGCGTAGGCTTCGGCCTGGTCATCGAGAAACTCGACGAGGGACTGCACCTCCAGTGAGGTGGGCTGGCGACCGAGTGCCGTAACAAAGAGATGCTCGATGCGCTGCTCGGTCGAGTATCCTTTACGGAGCTTCATATCCTTCGCGGCCCAGGCTGTGGCTTGCTCATGGACCAGAGCGCTGTTCAGCATCAGCAGCGACTGCCCGGGCACGCTGCTGGTCTCGCGGTCGCCCTGGGTGCGCGATGGTTCCGGCGCATCAAACATGAGCATCATGTGATCGAGCGACTCGCGCCGGATGTATTGGTAAATCCCGCGCCGCTGCCGCGGATGGACCACGGCGGCGCTTTCGCTCTGGTTCGCCGGGCCGGTGTAGCCAAACATCGTTTGATCCAGCGTGCCGGAGACGGCGAGGATGGCATCCCGCACCGTCTCGGCCCGCAGGCGCTGCACCGGCATGTGCGAGAGAAGCCGATTCGCCGGGTCCACTTGCTGCGCCTTGGCGGAGGCGATGCTTTGCGACTGGAAGGCCTGGCTCGTGACGAGATGACGGATCAAGGCTTTCACCGACCAATCATGCTCGACGAGATAGGTAGCGAGGTAATCGAGCAACTCGGGATGGCTGGGCTTCTCTCCCATCACGCCAAAGTTGTCCACGGTAGCGACGAGTCCCTGGCCGAAGATCCAGCGCCACACGCGGTTCGCCATGACACGGGCGGTGAGCGGATTCTGCGGTGCGGTGAGGTCCCGCGCCAGTTCCAGCCGCGCCTGCGATCCGGTGGTGTAGCCTTCCGCACCGTGGATGACTTCGAGGAAACGGCGCGGAGCCTTTTCACCCGGTGAATCTGGCGAGCCGCGACGATGCACGGGTGAATCAAAACCTGTGCCCTCCGCCACGATGGCCGAGGCACGCTGGAAACGCGGCACTGCGGATTCGTGCGCTCGATACTGCTCCGCGAGCTTTTGCACCTCGCCGGGCATTTGGGCCCATTGATTGCGCAGAGCGCCGTGTTCCAGCAGCCAGTTCAGCAGTTCCACATCGTCGGCTTTCGCCGCATCGCGGCTCCAGCGATCCAGCGCGGCATCACATTCCTTGCGCCAGTGCGCCGCGAGAGTTTCGGCGTTCCATGGCGCACTCGCAGGCGCGAGGCGAAGGGTCAGTCGCAGGTCATTCTCGGGCGCTCCTGGAGTCTGGTGCTCCACGATCTGATCGACACCGAACCATGAGCGGCCAGTCGCGTCATTGACCACGAGTTGATAAGGTTTGCTGCCCTCATCGGAACGGCGGAAATGGGCCGCATCGTCCTTGGTCAGGATCTCCAAATACGAGCGGCGTCCCTGCCAGCTCGCCTGATGCCCCACAGGCACCGTGACCCAGGTGGGAAAGCGTGAATCAAAGTGCCGCACTTTGTTCGCGTGAGCGATGTTCTCCATCTGCTGGAAGTTGTTTTGAATCAGCCGCACATGCGCCGACGAACCACCCGCGACCCGCAGGCTGACGAACTGCGTGCCGAGCGAAAAATCCGCCGAGCGTGCGATGGCGCCATGCTTGCGGGTCAACCGGTCCGAGCTGAGGCCCGGAGACACGAAGCGATCGACCAGCTCCCTGCCCTCTGGCATCAACGTGAAATCGCTACCGCCGCTCCACACCGTGCTCGGCTGCACCCCCGAGAGGAACCAGCCAGCATCGCTCTCGCGAAAATCCGCCTTGGTTTTGAACTTGTTCCGGTTCCGCTCCTCGCGGGCGGCG
>JBEIGR010000451.1:0-5032 GCA_040381795.1 Verrucomicrobiaceae bacterium
ACACGGACTTTGAAGGTGTAGCGCTGGCCACGCTGGATGTTGGCCCCTTCGTAGTCAGGCGGCACCCACACGGGCAAAAAGGTATTTCCACTGCCATCGCTCACCTGGACGCTGAAGAGTCGCCCATCCGCCTGCCGCCAACCGCTATCGAGGCGGTCATCCACGAGGCCTTCGACCTTGTAGATGTTGCCGCTCAGCGCCGTGGCGTTTTCGAGAAACTCGGAGGTCATCAGCTCCGTAATGCCCGTCATCGGATCACTCGTGCGGTGCAGGAGCATGTATCCGCCCCCACCGAGCACGGCGAGGATCATGACAAGACCAAGGAGATGCGTGAGGGAAATGCTGGACTGAGCGCGGCGTGCCATGCGGAAAGGTTTCGGGGGTGTGAGTGACTCTAGCGGATGCACCCCTGCGGATGCGAGGAAAAAATGGCCCGGCCCAGCAAGCCGCCTTCTCCCTTGCGCCCGGGCCGAATGTGCCGACTCTACGCGCCCTTTTTCCCGCCCGTTATTATGATCCCCAACGCCTACCGCACCCTCCACTGCAACGCCGTCCGCAAAGAGCACATCGGCCAGAACGTCACGCTGTGTGGCTGGGTGAATTCGGCCCGCGACCACGGCGGCGTCATCTTCATCGACCTTCGTGACCGCGAGGGCCTCACGCAGGTCGTCTTCCGTCCGGAGGAAAACGCCGAACTCGCCGCTCTCAGCCACACGCTGCGTGACGAGGACGTTTTGCAGATCACCGGCAAGGTTTCAGCCCGTCTCACCGGCACCGAAAATGCCAAGCTCGGCACTGGCGAGGTCGAAATCGTCGCCACCGAGTGCAGAGTACTCAACAAGGCCGACGTGCTGCCCTTCCAGCTCGACCGCGAGCTTTCGAACGAGGACATGCGCATGAAATACCGCTACCTCGACCTGCGCCGCGAGCGCATGAACAAGAACATCCGCACGCGGCATAAGATCACCAATTCCGCCCGCAACTACCTCGACGCCGCTGGCTTCATCGAGGTCGAAACGCCGATCCTCAGCAATCCGACGCCCGAAGGTGCCCGCGACTTCCTCGTGCCGGCCCGTTTGAACCCCGGCAAGTTCTACGCCCTGCCGCAGGCTCCGCAGCAGTACAAGCAGCTCATGATGGTGGCAGGTTTGGAGCGCTACTTCCAGATCGCCCTCTGCTTCCGTGACGAAGATCTTCGCGCTGACCGCCAGCCGGAATTCACACAGATCGATATCGAGGCGAGCTTCATCCAGCGCGATGACATTTTGAACCTCGTCGAAGGCCTGCTCGTCAGCATGTTCAAAGTGGGCACCGGCCGCGACATCCCCGCGCCCTTCCCGCGCATGACCTATCAAGAGGCCATGGACCGCTACGGCTCCGACAAGCCCGACACCCGCTACGGCAACGAGATCGTCGATATGGCCGATGTCTTCGCCAACAGCGGCTTCAAAATCTTCCGCAGCACCATCGAGAATGGCGGTGTCGTTCGTGCGATCAACGCCAAGGGCTTCGCGGGCATCACCACCGGTCAGATGATCCGTCTCAACGAGATCGCCACGCAGGCCGGCATGAAAGTCAAACAGCTCGCCTTCATCAAGGTGGAGCGTGATGCGAACGGCGTGCTCGAATACAAATCGCCGCTGTGGAAGTTCTTCAGCGAGGACGAGCAAAAGGCGCTCATTGCCAAGCTCGGCGTCGTCGAAAACGACCTCATCTTCTTCTACGCCGGCACCTGGCAGGAAGCCTGCGACATCCTTGGCCGCGTGCGTGTCGAGATCGCCAACATGTGCGAACTCACGAAGGACAGCACCGCCTTCAACTTCCTTTGGGTCATCGATTTCCCGCTGCTCGCTCACGACGCCGAATCGCAGAGCTGGGTGGCCGTTCACCATCCCTTCACGCGTCCAAAGACGGAGGACATCCCGCTCATGGAAGCTGGCGAATACGCCAAAGTCCGAGCCGAAGCCTACGACGTCGTCTTGAACGGCTACGAGCTCGGCGGCGGCTCCATCCGAATCCACGAAAAGGACCTGCAAGCCAAGCTCTTCAGCGTCCTCGGTGTCACCGAAGAAGAACAAGCCCACAAATTCGGCCACATCCTCGACGCGTTCCGCTTCGGTGCTCCTCCGCACGGCGGCCTCGCCCTCGGTCTCGACCGCATCGCCATGCTCGTCAGTGGCGAGGACAGCATCCGCGAAGTCATCGCCTTCCCGAAAAACAACAAAGGCAGCGATATGATGACCGACAGCCCGACGCAGATCGACTTCAAGACCCTCCGCGAAATCTACATCCAGAGCACCTGGAAGGAGAAGAAGCCGGAAGCGGCGGCAGGAGCACCTGCGGCCTGATTTGAAGAATTACTCGACCTCGCTCCAGCGGATGTTTCTCCGCACGCCTAGGTTGTGGAAGTGCGTGTCGGCATCCTGAATGTAACCCGCTTTGTCGATGCGGAGGCCCTCGGCTTTCAGCAGGCGGCGTTGCTTGAGGGAAAGAGTGGAATCCATGTTCGGGCTGAGGCGAGCATCCGCGGAGACGACTCGCTGCCAGGGCAGTGAAGCGGATTCCTCCGGCGTGAGACGAGCGAGCACGAAGGCGACATGCCGGGCCATCACATTCATGTGGATGGCGATGCTGCCGTAGGTGGTGAATTTTCGCGAGGGGATGAGGGCGACGAGGCGCAGGACCTCCGCACGGATGTTGGCAAAGGCTTTGGGCTTTGCACGCGGCATAAAATCAAGCGCAGTAGTCGCGGAAGAGGCCGCCCATCATGGCACCGAGCTTCCAATCCTGGCCTGGAGGCGCAAAATGCCCGCGAGTGAAGAGGACGATGGCGTAGGGCGTGCTGCCGTAATAGAAAAAGAGGGATTCGTGGTCCCATTCGCCGTAATTGCCGGTCTTTCCACCGATGTAAGTGATGTTGGCAGGCAGCACCCATCGGCCGAGGCCGTATTGATCGCGGCGCATGGCTTCGAGGAGCAATTCGCAGCCGTGATCGAGGCGGTAGTTCACGCAGCGTTCGTAGAATTCGGCATAAAAGCGCGGTGAAAGCACATTGTCGCGAATGGCCACATTCGGCAGCGAATACTTGGATAGGAAGTGATGCTCGTCATACGGACCGATGCGGGAGAGCAGGTAGAACCACGAGCTGTTCTCGCTCCTATCGCAGGCATGCACGATGTGCTGGAATTCCTCACGGCTGAGGTTTCCCTGCGACCGCTCGAGCAAGAGGGCCGCCACGGCTGGCTTTGGCATGGAGCTACCGACGAACAAACGATCCGCCTGAAACTCCGCAAGGTAGCGACCCGTGGCGAGATTCTTCACCGCATAGCCCACCCGAGGATCGCCACGGTAGGCGCGATAGGCCTGCTCATAGCGTTGCGTCCAAGGGCGGCCATGCGCAGCATGGGCACGGTAGCGGAGATACGCTCCTGAGGCCATGAAGCGGTTCCGAAACTCCCACTGTGCTTGCACTTTGCGTGCCGAGGGACTCATGAGGCCGCCACCAGCGCATCCAGCGAGTCCCAGCGGCATCATGGTAAGACTGCGCCGCAGCCAATCGCGGCGTGTCATCTGGTTCGATGGCTCTTCGTGCCTGTTCATTGGATTGGGAGAGAAGCGTAAGGCATCCCAGATGCCAGCATCGAGTTGTCAAAAGATTGTCCGTAACTACTTCGCCGCCTTTTTGGGAAAGCCGGTCTGTGCATGCTTCACGAGGTCGATGAAGGTCCCCTCGCCGACGCCGGGCACGCGAGTGACTTCCGTGATGTCATTGAAGGGCCGGGCCTTCTTGATGGCCTCCAGACGCGTCTCACCCACGCCAGGGATGGATCTCAGCGAGTCATCACGCCCCTTGTTGAGCAGATCAAGCAGCTTCATCCGCTGCGTGGCCGTGAGCATCTGCGCGATGGCTAGGATGCGGACGGGAATCTTATCCGCTGCAAGGAGAGCGGTGCCCAAGAGCAGAAAGATGGCAAAGAGCGTTTTCATGCATGAAGGCTGTCTGCGGAGGGGGTGTTTGAGGGTTCTTCACATCCTCTATGATGATGAAGAATTAAGGGCAAATCATTCCATAGCCGTAAGGGGTGTGGATAAGCTCAAGAAGTGCGTTCCATCCCTGAAAATGGGCTGTTCCACGAGCACCAAGCCTGTGAATGAAAATGGGGACGACTGTGAGCAGGTGCCTCGAAGTTGGGGTTATCGAGGTTCCTCGCAGCTTCCTGGCAGTTGTTGGTCTTTTTGCTCACAGGTTGTTCACGAGGTGCTGGCAGTGAGGGAATCGAAGGCCGGATTGGCGAGGGCGGAGCTAGCAGCCTGCACTTCCGCTTCTTTTTTGCTTTTTCCGGCTCCACGGCCGAGTTCGCGGCCGCCCCAGGTGACGACGGCTTCGAAGAATTTGGCGTGATCAGGGCCGGTCTGGCCGATGATGCGGTAGGCGGGCGCTTCGGAATTGATGGCCTGGAGGCGTTCTTGGAGATCGCCTTTGGGATTGGACTCGATGAGGCCATTGCCGAGTTGGTCGAGCTCAGCGCCGAGCACGCGGATGACAAACTGCGCGGCGGCATCGAGCCCGGCATCGATGTAAATGGCCCCGATGATGGCTTCCAGTGCATCAGCGAGTGTGGAATCCCGCTCGCGGCCTCCGCTGGTCTCTTCGCCACGCCCCATGATCAGGTGCGGGCCGAGGCCGATCTCACTGGCGAGGCGGGCGAGCGATTTGGTGCTCACCAAATGGGCGCGGGCCTTGGTGAGGCGGCCTTCATCGGCATCTGGAAGGCGGGCGAAAAGCTCATGACTGAGAGCGAGTTGGAGGACGGAATCGCCGAGGAATTCGAGGCGCTGGTTGTCGAGGCCGGAGCGCTGGGACTCGTAGCTCACGCTCGCATGCGTGAGAGCCTCAGTGAGGAGTCGGAGCTGGCGGAAGGAGTGGCCGAGGATGCTCTCAAGGGATTCCATGTTTCGCTGTTCGCCGATAGTCCGAGGTAAAAATGCCTCGGTAGAGCAGGAAAATGGGGTGACCGACGGGATTCGAACC
>JBEIGR010000452.1:0-5008 GCA_040381795.1 Verrucomicrobiaceae bacterium
CCCCACGCTGCGTGACTATGCCCTCGGCAACGATCAACGCCCCGTCATCTGCGATGCACCAGCGGCGAAAAGCTACGGCGAGCAGGAAACCTTTGCCCAGGACACCACGGACACTGCCTTCATCACTGCCCGCCTCCGCGCTATGGCAGACACGCTCATGCGCCGCGTGCGTGAGGACCACAAAAGCATCCGCACCGTCACCCTGCGCCTGCGTTACAACGACATGGACGAGGTCACCCGCTCCGCCAGCCTCGATGAACCGACCGACCTAGAGCACGACCTCTACCCGCTGCTCTCCGCCCTGCTCAAGAAAGCCTGGGAGCGCCGCGTGAGCATCCGCCTCATCGGCCTGCGCTTCACCAAAATCTACGAGAGCGGTTTCAGCGCCGTTCTGCCGCTGGAGGTGGCCGATGTGAAGCGTGAGCGGCTCCACACCCTCGCCCTCGTCATCGACGACCTGCGCAGCTCGCAGCGCAGCATCATGCGCGGGCATGACCTCTGGCTCTCGCAGCAAAAAAACGCTCCACGGCAGACCTTGCCAAAGCCACGGCTCGTCGCCGACCCCACCGCCAGCGTGACGAACCGCGTCCTGCGAGAGCGACCGGGTCAGGAAGCGGCCACACCTTCAAAAACCTCGCATTCTGGCGAATGCGCCTACACCGCGGCTCGTAGGCTCGCTCGCCAGAACGAGGGCGGTAGAGTGTGCACTACGCCTCCCGCGCTGAATGTGAAGAGCTGCTACAGCTTCCTCGGCTCCACGCTCACCATCCCCGCCATCATCGAAGCCGCCGTGGAGCACGACATGTCCGCCATAGCGCTCATGGATCCGAACCTGCACGCCGCCGTGCCGTTTTTCCAAGCCGCCACCGCCGCAGGCATCAAGCCCATCATCGGTGCCGAGCTGCTGTGCGATCAAAAGCCGCTGCTCGCCTACGTGCAGAATCAAGCCGGCTACGCCAACCTTTGCCACCTGCTCTCCGCACCGAAAATCACGCCACAACTGCTCCACGAGCATCAAAGCGGCCTCATCCTCGCCCCCGCCTCATCACAGCCCGAAATCCGTTACCACAAGCCGCAGGACAAAGTCTTCTTCGACATCCTGCAAAGCATGAAAACCCTCACGCTCCTGCACGAGCCGCATCCGCAGAAGCGAAAGGGCGATTTTTCATTCCATTCAAACTCTGCCCTCTCTGCCTCTCTGCCCCTCTGCGGTCATTCCGAATGGCTGGAGACCTGCGAGTTCGCCTTCGACTTCAAAACGCTGCGTTTTCCGCGCTACACCCCCGCAGATGGCTCCACGCCTGCCTCCATGCTTTATCAGCTCGCTCATGCTGGACTGCGAAATCGCTACGGAGCCAAAGCAAAACAACACGAGCCACAGTTGCGTGAGGAACTCAGCATCATCGCCGAAGTCGGTTACGAAGAGTACTTCCTCACCGTCTGGCACCTGCTCCAAGAGTGCGCTGCGCTCGGCATCGGCTGGATCACGCGTGGCAGCGCCGCTGACTCGCTGGTTTGCTATGCACTCGGCATCAGCAACGTCTGTCCCATCCGCTTTGAGCTGTACTTCAAGCGCTTCCTCAACCGCGACCGCATGGCGCTGCAAAAGCTGCCGGACATCGACATCGACTTCGCCCATGACCGCAAAGACGACGTCGTACGGCTGCTTTTGGACCGCTACGGCCCCGAGCACGCCGCCATCGTCGGCGGGTTCAACACCTTCCAGGCACGCTCCGCCTTTGGCGATGTCGCCAAGGTGCTCGGCGTCGCCGAAAACGAAATCCGCCGGCTCACCGAGCACATGCCGTGGACCGATGCTCGCCACGCTGCCGACGCCATGGCCATGTCACGCGAGTGCGACCACTCCGCCTGGCAGGAAGAGCCGCTGCGCACCGCTTTGCTCATGGCTGGCATGCTCGATGACTTCCCGCGCTACGCCAAGATGCACCCCTGCGGTGTCTTGCTCTCCCGCGATCCCATTCGCAGCCTCACGCCCACCTTCATCAGCGGCAAAGGCTGGCCCACCACCCACTTCGACATGGACGCCGTCGAAGCCGTCGGTCTCATCAAGCTCGACATCCTCGCGCAGGGTGGCCTCGCCGTGCTGCGGGACACGCAAGCGGCCATTGGATCAATCGAATATCGCGGCAGCGTCGTGGAGTGCGGTGGCAGAGATGCGAGGGCGCCTCGCATCGACGACACCGCTGTCGAAAGCTCCTCGGCGTCCGATCCCACTGACAGCTCTCGACAGCGGTGTCGCCGGGGCAATGGCTTGCGCCTTGCCTCTCTGCCACACGCACTCCACGACGCTCCGCGAGAAACGAAGGCCCTCGATCTCGCCTCCCTCGAAGTCGGCCTTCTCGGAGGCACCGAAAACCCGCCGCGTGAAGGCCAAATCGAGCCGTGGAGCGATCCCGGCGTCTGGAATATGATCGCGACGGGCAATGGACGTGGCGTGCATCACATCGAAAGCCCCGCCATGACCAGCCTCGCCTGCATGGCCGATGTGCGGGACATTGACCGCCTCGTCGCCATCGTCTCCGTCATTCGCCCTGGAGCCGCCAACGGCCTCAAAAAGGCCCAATTCGCCCGCCGGGCCCAAGGACTCGAACCCGTCGATTACACCCACGAAAGCCTTGCAGGCGTGCTGCGCAGCACTTTTGGCGTCGTGGCCTATGAAGAGCACATTTTGCAGATTTGTGAGGCTTTCGCCGGATTGGCTCCTGGTCGTGCGGATGTGCTGCGCCGCGCTTTGGTGAAGCAGGACATGAAAAAGATCGCCGAGATCCGCCTCGAGTTCATCGCGGCTGCTCGTGGCCGTTTTCATGACGAAACGACCATCGAAAAAGTGTGGAACCTCGTCGCCGGATTTCAGGGTTACGCGTTTTGTCGGGCTCATAGCACCGCCTACGCGGTGGAAGCCTACCAAGGAGCCTACGCCAAGCATTACCACCCCGCCGAGTTCATGGCCGCCGTGCTCAGCAACGGCAAAGGCTTCTACTCACCGCTCGTTTACACACTGGAGTGCCGCCGACTCGGCATCGGCTTCCTCTCACCCTGCGTGAATGCCTTTACCGATGCCTTCCGCGTCGAAAACGGCTCCATCCGCGTCCCCCTGCGTTGCATCAAGGACCTCAGCGAAGCCTCGCTGAACCGCTGGCGGCACAACCACACGCCATTCACCAGCATCCGCGACTTCGTTACTCGCGTGCGGCCCGAAGCCCACGAAGCACTCAACCTGATCCGCTGTGGTGCCTTTGACCGCCTTGGAGGCAACCGCACCGAGCATTTTTGGCAATGCCTGCACAGCGCCCGTGACGTCGGCCACGGCGAAGACTGGCTTTTCCAAGACAGCGACGCAAGAGAACTCCGCGCCACCTTCCGCGAAGAGTCCACCGCCCTGCAAAAGCTCCAGGATGAAACCGAACTCCTCGGTTACACCGTCACCGGCCATCCGCTCGATCTTCATCCCCACATCGACTGGCGCAGCTATTGCCCCATCGCCGAACTGCACCGCTACCACGGCCACCGCGTCACCGTCTGCGGCCTGATCATCGTCAGTCGTCATCACATGCAGCAGGACGGGCAGCCGATGAAATTCATCTCCATCTGCGACTACAGCGGCATCGTCGAATGCGAAATCTTCGCTGCCGCTTACCGCCTCTACGGCCTGAATACCGTGCGCTACCCCGTCGTGCAAATCACCGCCGATGTGCGCCCCTTTGACAACCTGCAAGGCTACACGCTGGAGGTGCAACGGGTGCAGAAAGCCCGAATGAGATCGCCTGCCTAGCGTGGTGATGAGCTTGTAGTTCGGCCTTCAGGCCGTGCTGGGGAACGACGAACATCCTGTGCCAGCGTCAGCGTTATCGTCTATTCCCTCCCCTCAGACCATTTGCTCCCGCCCGCTCCCGAGGCAGAGTGGCCGCCACTTTCCGGCATGCCCGCCCGCTACGCCCTCCAGAACCACCCGGCCTTCAGCGATCCTCTCTCCAAGGAAGATCTCTACACCCTCGTCGCCCGGGGTTCCCTGGCACGTGGGGAGATGGTCGTCAGTGATGAAACGGGTGCCACGCACACCGTCGGCGAGGTCATCGGCGGCATGCGCCCGCCTCGGCAGGCCCCCATGGCTCGTCCCGCCTTCCGCGAGATCACGCCCGACTTCGAAGGCCCGCCCGAGGAGATCGAGGAGGATGCCGAAGAGGAGGAAATCGAAGACGAGCGCTACAACTACACCTCCAGCGGCGAGCCCATCCTGCATCACTCGCATCCTTCCTGGCTCGCCTATGCGAAGACGCTCTTCCTCGCTGTTCTCCTCGCCATCGCCGCCGGGCTGCTGTTCCTGTTTGAGCCCACCTACGCCATCATCGCCCTCGTGGCCGCCTTCATCGTGCTGTTTGGCGTCTTCGTCGCTCGGGTGACGCATGACTACATCGTCACGCCGCAACGCGTCGAGCTGCTCTGGGGGATTCTCGGACGCAGTTCCAAAGAAGCCCGCATCTGCGACATCCGCAGCATCGACGTGTATGAAAGCGGCCTCAAAGGCATGCTCGGCCTCGGCACCATCGACTTCTCCACCGCCGCGAATGCCGGCATCGAAGTCCAGTTCCGCGATCTCCGCCGCGCCCACGAGGTGAAGGAACTCGTCCGCAAACTCCAAAGCGGCGTCGATCCCACGGAGGACTGATTTCGCGGCATGAAACAGCTTCTTCAGGTCCTTTGCCTCGTCGGGCTTTTTCAAACGAGTGCCCAGGCGCAGCTCACCCGCGCTCTCGACATCCGCACGCTGCCTTACGAGCGCAGTTTGGAAAAACTCCCCGTCGAGCTCACGGCCACCGTCGGCTTCGTTGAGAGCGGTGGCACCGTTTTCGTGCAGGACGACACCGCAGGCACGCATTTGCACTTCAAACCGGCTCGCAACGACCTCCGTGTCGGGGATCGCGTGCGGGTGAAAGGCGTCACGATGGCCGGACTCTACCTTCCGGGAGTCGAAGTGACGGAGATCGAC
>JBEIGR010000453.1:0-5004 GCA_040381795.1 Verrucomicrobiaceae bacterium
GAGACTCTCGATGACTTCCTGCGGCAGTGACTTTCCCGAGCAGTCCTCTGTGTCCTTCGTGCCTCTGTGGTTCACTCTCAGCGGTTTTCTTCACCACAGAGGCACGAAGAGCACAGAGGCCGAGCCAGGGCTACGCATGCAGACATTTTGCGGAGGCCACTGTTCCACTTTCTCCAAACAAAAAACCGCCGGACACACAGGGCATCCGGCGGTGTGAGACAGCTTCAATCAGCGATCAATGTTCGAGCGGCGTGGCGAGCTTGAGCAGATCTTCGGCCTTTGGCTGTTTGCCGGGCAGGTCGATGAGGTCTTCCTTCGTCGTCATCGTCACGCCACCTTTGACCACGGGCATCAGAATACCCTGCGTTTGCCCATCGGTGGCCTGCGTGAAGATGTCCAAACCGCCAGCTCTCTGCGGCACGGAGACCATGCCGGTGATGCCGTTGAGATCGATGACCTCCGCGCTGCCATCTTGGCGGCCGATGATGACCTGCCCCCCGGTCCAGGTCCGTCCTGGGCGGATCTGCCCGGCCACACTGGCGTTCCATTGCGGAGGCCAAGCGGCGGCGGTGGGGTTTTCAAACACGAGCGGCACATTGCTGGCGCTGGTATCCGTGAGGTCGGCGGTCATGGCCCAGTGGTTTTCATTGGCGGTCACCGCACGCTCAAACGCGGGTGATTTGCCAATCATCGTATCCGGGTAGTAACCGGATGGGCAGCCGAAGATGCGCTCATCGGTCACCACATGCTGCTGGAACAGCAGATGGAAGGCCTCGTTCGCATTTTTTGGCGTGCCGCCAGTGAGCGGGTTCAGCACCGAGTCAGGGTACTGCGACTGATTTTTAGCGGCGAACTGCTTCAAGGCCGTGATGACCTGTCTGCAATTGTTCGACGCCTGGTTTTGACGAGCCATCTTCAAGACCGCCTGCCCGGAAGGGATCGCCAAGCTCGCGAGAATCGCGATGATGGTGATCACCACCAGCAGTTCGATCAGCGTGAAGCCGACGTCCCTTCTGTGTGTGTTTCTTTTCATGGTATGGGTATGTCTTATGTTTATCTATGTGGAGCCACCGCCTGATAAGACTGCGGTTCCAGCGCGATTTGACTCCTCCCACGCCCTGCGTGTCCACAAAAAAACCCGGAGGGGAAACCTCCGGGCTCAGATTGTTAAATCGTGATGCGATGATCCGATTAGCTCTTGGCGGCGATGGACTCGACCTTGTTGTGGCCGACCTTGGCGGTCACTTCCTTGCCGACGAGCTTCTCATCGACGGAAGCGGCTGGGCCGAGCTTGTAGCTCTTGCTGCCGATCTCGACGGTTTTCTTTTCAGCGTCGAAGCTCTTGAGCTTGCCGGAGACGTCTTCGGTTTTGCCGCAGCCAGCGAAGGCAGGAGCAGCGAGGGCGGCGATGACGAGGGTGGTGAGGATGGATTTCATAGGTGTATTTGAATGGAGGGTTCCGTGTGGCGGACCGGTCTCGGAACGCCAATTTCGCGGAATGCAGCATTAAACACGGGCCGCAGGCCTTTTGGCTATCAATATTTTTGTGGGAACGGCAAAAACTGCTCGTCTAAGCCCCCGCCCGCGTGGCAGACTGACAGGATGCGCCTCTCCCTCCTCCCAGTCTTGATCTTCGCCCTCCTCAGTGGTCTGGCTCACGCTCATCCGCTGCCGGAAGTCCCCGTGCATGCCTCGTTCGATGGTCAGGGCGGTCTCAGCCTACTCACCGAGGTGGACCCACGCTGCTTCGAGCCGGACCCGAATACGGCCCCATCGATCACGAAGGCTGATTTCGCCCTCACGCCCGCGGCGCAGCAGGCGCAGTGGAAGACGCAGGCCAGTGAATACATGCGCAAGACCGTGAAATTCCTCCTCGATGGGGCTCCGCCGCTGGAGCCGGTTTTTGAGTGGACCTTCACGACGCATGAAAATGTGCCGCTGAAGAATGATGATGACGTCGTCGTGCTCACCGGCAAGGCAAGCCTCACCCTGCCGCCCGCCGCCACCGGCTTTTCCATCGAGGCAACGAAGGCTGGCAGCCTCAGCGTCATCCTGCGCAATGTGGTGCGCGGCACGGCTTTGGAGCGCTTTCAGGTGCTTTTCCCCTCGGAAACGAGCTACATCCTCGATTTCAAGACCTGGCAGCCCCGCACCCCGCCTCCGGCTATCATCGTGGCACCCGATGAAGAGCCCGCCAAAGCTCCCGAGGTTCCAAGTGAGTCCGCATCGGTTCAAGGCCCTGTTTTGATCGGCTGGTTCGCCGTGCTCGGCCTCGTGGTGCTGCTGATCGTGCGTATCAAAAGAGGGCGTTGAACTTCCGTTTGCGCCTTCCGCCGCTGGCTGGTAGGAGCGGCGCCGTGAATCAGGCTTTCGTACTCGGCGCAGGCCTCGGCGAGCGGTTGCGTCCTCTGACGGAGCAGCTCCCGAAGCCCCTCATCCCCGTCTTCCACCGTCCGCTCATCACGCATGCCTTTGATCATCTGCATGCGGCTGGTCTGCGGCGTCTCGTGGTGAATACCCACCACCTCCCCGGTGAATACGACAAGGCCTTCCCCGGCCAACGCTACCGGGACATGCCCATCGCCTTTCGAAATGAGAGCCCCGTGCGCCTCGAAACCGCCGGCGGCATCGCCAATGTGCGTGACCTGCTCCACGATGAGCCTTTCCTCGTCTATAACGGCGACATCCTCACCGATCTCCCGCTCGCGCCGCTGATCGAGGAGCACCAGCACAGCGGAAACATCGTCACCCTCGCCCTCCGCAGCCATGGCCCTGCCCTCCACATCGCCTACGATGCGGCTGGCCGATGCATCACCGACATCCGCAACAAGCTCGAAACTGGCGACGAAGGCACCCACCTCTTCACCGGCATCTACGCCTGCTCCCCCGCCATCCACGAGTGGCTCACGCCGGGCAAGGTGGAGTCCGTCATCCCCATTTTCCTCGAAATGATTCGTCGCGGCGTCAAAGTCGGCGCGGTGGTGCTCGATGAAGGCCAGTGGTGGGATCTCGGCAGCCGCACGCAATACCTCGCTGCGCACGCCGCACTCAATGGCATGCACGGCCCGGCGATTCATCCCGAGGCCCATGTCGCCCCCGATGCCATCCTTCGCCGCACCAACGTCATCGGGCCTGGAGCCACCGTCGAACCCGGCTGCTGGCTGGAAGACTGCATCCTGTGGCCTCACGCCAAAGTCGTCACCGGTGCCCGCCTCACCCGCTGCATCGTCCGCTCCCACATCACGGCGGCGGGCACGTTTGAAGACGTCGATTTTTAACCGCACTTCTAGTCCTCCAGCACGGAAGCGAGGCGGTGAGTAGATCGTTCGACGTCCCCTCACCTAGCCTCCACTGCCATTTGGGCTAGGCTTATCAAGTCAGCGGCTCCCAGGTTTAAAACACACCCGCCGCCTTCCGGCCTACCCAAAAGAGGCCCATGAGCACGACTCAGCCGCCGGTGCCTGCAAATGCCAATCATTCGCCGTTTAGCCACTCCATGATGCGTAAAATCCTCCTTGGAACACGTCTCCACCAGGGAGTGTGCGGCACAATGATCGGATGCAGATGTGCCGATAGCTTGTGAAGCAGCTGATACGTCTCGTCCTCCAACCCCGCTGGAACCACGCCACTGTGTTCGAGTCCGAAGATGATCCTGACATCTCTAAGATACATCAATCCGATCAATGCATTAAACACAGGTTTCAGCTCGTCCGATGGCAGGTCCAGCTCAAGAGCCCTGATCAAGGGCGGGATGGCATCGAAAGTCCGGGCCGGAATCGACGTGCCACCGCACTCATGAGTAGGGCGCGCAAGTGCGACAAGCCGTAGGCAACGCAGCAACGATTGCTTCACGTCTTGGATCTCGTCTGCGGTCACTCGAGGTTTGGTGGGAGCTTCCATACGCGATGTTGATGGTCAAAACACACCCGCAGCCTTGCGGCCTACCCAGAAGAGGCCCATGAGCACGACGAGCAACCCTGCCCATGCAGGATGCGCCCACAGCGGCAAACGGCGTTCTTGAAAAGCGGCCTCGGGAATGGCGGCGATGGCATCGACGATGCTTGGCGGCTTCGTGGCATCCAAAACGGCTCCTTTGGTGAATTGGGCGATTTCCTTCAACACATCGACGCGGGCCGGTTGACCGCGTTTTTCGCGGCTGGCGCCTTGGATGGAGATTTTCGTCTCCAAACGCGATCCGGCTTCGGCGCAGCTGAGTTCGACGATGTGCTCGCCGGGTTCGTTGGGGGTGAAGGTGCCGTTGAAAAGGCCCCAGGCTTCTTCGCCAGCAGGGAGAAGGCGCACGCTGCTCACTTTGCCGCTTGGCGCGGCAATTTGGGCGATCACCGCGCCTTCGCGAAGGGGTTCGCCGGTCACGCTCATGACGTTCGCGTTCAGCGTGAGCACATCGCCGGTGCGGGGACGGTCGGGCGAGTAGAAGAGGCGCATCTTGTCGCCGCTGCTCATGTTGCGTTGATAGGCCATCCAGCGCACCACCTGGCCCCAGAAGCGGTAGTGATACTTGTCTTCGACGCCTTTGCGCCAGCGCCAGGCCCCATCGGTGCCCATGAAGAGGATTTTTCCCGCACCGTAGGTCTTGGTGACGATGAGCGGGATGCGTCCAAATTGATTCGACTCACTGCCGTGAATGGCGAGCACCTCGCTGCCTGCTTTGGCTCGTAAGGCTGGCGCATACCATTGGAAGCCCGGCAGCGTGCTCCACACGCGGGCGCTGGCTTCGTCAGTGTCTTCGAGCTTGGTCAAAAGGCTGCGCATGCCCGCTTCGGTGAGGGCGAACTTGCCCGGAGCGCTCGAACCCCAGCCGCGAGGCTGCGCGGCATCCCAAATCACCGGCAGCAAGTCGGCGAGCGGTGTTTCTTGCAGCGAAGCTTGGAAGCCGTGGAAGCCGGGCATGAAGACGAGGCCGCCTGCTTGATCGCGCACGAGCTTTTGCAAAGCGGTGCATTGCTCCGCCGTGAGCTGGCCTTTCTGCGTGCCCACATCGCC
>JBEIGR010000454.1:0-4996 GCA_040381795.1 Verrucomicrobiaceae bacterium
CGCAGACCTGCGATGCCCTCGTGAGTAACTACGACTTCATGCCCAGCGTGCTCGCCTACCTCGGCCAACCCATGCCGCAGGCTCCAAAATCACCGGGCCGCGACTTCTCCGCCGCGCTGCGAGGTCAAAAGCTCCCAAACTGGGACCACACCATCTTCTACGAAATGGAAACCACCCGCGCCATCCGCACCGAACGCTGGAAATACGTCTCCCGCCATCCCGCCGGCCCTTTTGAACTCTACGACATGCAGGCCGACCCTCAGGAGCGCTTCAACCAATACGCCCAATCCGGCACCGCCACCATCCAGGCCGATCTCGCCAAGCAACTCGACACCTTCTTCAGCCGCCACGCCGATCCGAAATACGACATCTGGAAAGGCGGCGGCTCGAAGGCGAAGCGGCATACGCCCTGAACCATCAAGCCGCCTTTTTCACCCGCTTTTTCCGTTCCGGTGCCAGTGTCATCTCAGGCGTCACCTTGATGCCCATGCGCTTATAGTAATCGAGCATCTTCTCCGTGGCCACGCGGCCAGCTTCGAGGCCGATGCGCACCATCTCCGGCATTTCACGCGGCGAAACTTCATGGAGAGTGTTGGAGGCGAGCATGGCTTGGAGTTGTTCGAGATTTTGCGAGCTGCTGTCAGCGATCCGACGGTGCGGAGGCGCGGCATTGTCCCACAGCACCCATTCATCGGCAAGAGGCAGGTAATCCTCGATGAAGTGCCTGCGGCTGCGATCAAAGCGACGCAGCACATCCTCCTCCGGCACATGATGGCCGCCCAGCCTCACCCTAAGCGCCACACGGCCCACCGCCTGTGCTCCGGAACCGATCACGATGTAGTGCAGCAGAAAGCGATAGCCGCTTGCCTTTGCCTCGCGGATCAGCGCGATGTAGGTTTTGCCGCTCAGAGTCGATTCGATGGCAAAGCTGGCCTTGGCTGCCATCAGCGACCGCGCCTCCTCCAGCAGCAGGCGGCCGGCTTTGAAGGCGCTGAGCGTCGGATCGAGCGGCGAGAGGCCGCGGGCGATTTCATCCGCGTTCAAAAACCGCATCAGGCCCAGGCGTGGCAGCAGTTCGCGGGCGAGAGTCGTCTTTCCCGCGCCGTTGCAGCCGCCGAGGATGCAAAGTGTTGGCGTCATGCTGGCAAGGGAGCCCAGCTTTTGGCGTTCTTCAATGCCACACATGCACTCCCTCACTCGCCGCCAGATTTTGCAACAAGCCGGAGCCGGCTTCGGCTCGGTCGCCTTGCAATCACTGCTCGGAGCGGAGGGCGTGCTGTCCGCGACGAACCCGCTGGCTCCGAAAGCGCCGCACTTCGCGCCGAAGGCGAAGTCCGTCATCTTCCTCTTCATGTATGGCGGGCCGTCACACATCGACCTCTTTGATCCGAAGCCGGAGCTGGAGAAATGGCATGGCAAGGCCATCCCGGTGTGGAAGCCCGAGGACGGCTTCATGGGCAAGAAGACGAAAAACGCCGCCATGAAGAGCTACTACCGCTTTGGGAAGCACGGCCAGGCCGGCATCGACATGGCGGAGACCTTTCCGAACCTCGCGCGGCATGCCGATGACCTCTGCGTGATCCGCAGCATGCACGCCGAGAGCAACAACCACGGCCCCGCCATTTTCCAGATGAACACCGGCTTCATCCTGCCCGGCCGTCCGTGCATGGGCTCGTGGGCCACTTACGGCCTCGGCAGTGAAAGCGAGAACTTGCCCTCCTTTGTCGTGCTGCTCGATCATCAGGGTGCCCCGGTGAATGGCGCTCTGAATTGGTCGAACGGCTTCATGCCTGCCGCGTATCAGGGCGTGCCCTTCCGCAGTAGCGGCGAGCCCATCGCCTACCTCACCCCGCCGAAAAACGTCTCGCGATCGCAGCAGAGAGAACGGCTCGACTTGTTGAAGCAATGGAACACCGAGTTCGCCGCCGCGAATCCCGCCGAGTCCCAGCTCGCTGCCCGCATCAACACCTACGAACTGGCCTTTCGCATGCAGATGAGCGCCAGCGAGTGCACCGACCTCAGTCGCGAGCCGGAGAGCGTGCGGAAGATGTACGGCCTCGACAACGCGGTGACGGCCCACTTTGGCAAAAACTGCCTGCTCGCGCGTCGCCTCGTCGAGCGTGGTGTGCGCTTCGTGCAGCTCTACAGCGGCGGCAACGAAGGCCCGAAGGCCTGGGACGCCCACGACGACCTCAAAAAGAACCACGACCTCCACTGCGCCGAGACCGACGGCCCCATCGCCGCGTTGCTCGACGATTTGAAGATCAGCGGCCTGCTCGACACCACCCTCGTCGTGTGGGGCGGCGAGTTCGGCCGCTCGCCCGTCGCCGAGAACGGCAAGGGCCGCGATCATCATCCCAAAGGTTTCACCATGTGGATGGCCGGCGCTGGCATCAAAGGTGGCCAAATGTACGGCTCCACTGACGAGTTCGGCTACGCCGCCGTCGAAAACCGCGTCTCCGTCCCCGATCTGCACGCCACCATGCTCCACCTCCTCGGCTTCGACCACGAACAACTCACTTACCGCTTCCAAGGCCGCGACTTCCGCCTGACCGATGTCAGCGGCGAGGTGGTGAGGGCGGTGCTCGCCTGACAATCCGACTCCGCCTCTTCCTCCCCTGTACCGAGAAATCCCGTCCCATTCGATGGATGCGAAATGGATAAAAATGGATAAAAGAATGGATATTGCCCCATGATTGAGCCCTCTGAACTTCACCTGCCGGCCTCTTTGGCTGCCCTGCTCGCCCAAATCGACGAGTTCAAAGGCCGGTGGAAGGCTCTGACTTGGCTCTCCCCGGAGGTGCTGCAGCGATTGCGCCGCACCGCCACGATTGAAAGCGTGGGTTCCTCCACCCGCATTGAAGGTTCACAGCTCAGCAATCAGCAGGTGGAGGCTTTGCTGGCACGGCTGGAGACGACTTCCTTCCGCAGCCGGGATGAGGAGGAGGTGGCCGGGTATGCCCGGGCGATGGAGATGGTCTTCGATGCGGCCGACATCCTGCCTCTCACCGAAAACCACCTGCTCCAGCTACATGCCATCCTTTTGCAACACAGCACCAAGGACGAGCGTCACCGCGGTGGCTACAAAACCCTGCCAAACCATGTGGCCGCTTTTGACGCGGACGGGCGTGAGCTAGGCATTGTCTTCCAGACCACCAGCCCCTTTGATACACCGCAGGAAATGCAGGCTCTCACCGCTTGGCTGATGCTCCGCGAGAGACAGCGTGACCTGCACCCGCTGCTGGTCATCGGCATCTATGGTGTGGTGTTTTTGAAGATTCACCCTTTCCAGGACGGCAATGGGCGGCTCTCCCGCATACTCACCACGCTACTTCTGCTGCGTGCGGGCTATGCTTATGTCCCGTATGCCTCGCTGGAGGCCATCGTGGAGCAAAACAAGGAGGGCTACTACCGTGCCCTGCGGGCCACGCAGACGACTTTGAACGGTCCTACTGCAAACTGGCTGCCTTGGCTGGAATATTTTTTGCTGCTACTCGTGAAACAGACCCAGGCATTGGGTGCCAAGGTGGATGCGCTGCAATCCAGCATGCGCCAGCTCGGAGCGGCAGAGCGCCGTCTGTTGGAGCACGTCGCCGCCACGGGTCGGATCACCGTGGCCGAGGCGGTGGCCCTGACGCAGGAAAACCGCAACACCCTGCGAAAGCGCCTGGCAGGCCTCGTCGCCAAAGGATTCTTGATTCTGGAAAGCAAGGGTCGCAGCGCCGCTTACCGCAAACGCTGACCCAAAGTTCGGTTCGCGCCCTTAACACATGTCACAAAACAGCCGCCGCCCGATGTGAGCGGCGAGGTGGTGAGGGCGGTGCTGGCGTGAGAATCCGCCTCCGTCTCCTACTCCGACTCTTCCTCCCAGCCATGCGATGAGGCGAGCAGCATGAACTCGATCTTGAAAATCACCCGCTCGAAACGAAACTCCACGCCATGGCCGCCACCCTGAACACTCTGCATGCCGATGGACGCATCGTCTTCTCCTTCCCGGAAGAGGCGCTGCCTCACAGCGAGCAGGTCAGCTTCGTCGCATTTGTCAAAGCCGAGTGGGCGGCCCGTCAGAGCCGCTTCACCCAGCAAGACGCGGACCGTCTCGCCAACGAGGTGGACGCCTCCTGGTGGTCAAAGAACAAGCAGCGCATCCTCTCCCAGATCGCTGCGGCGTGAGTCCATGCGTCGTCATTGATGCGAACCGCATCTTTTCGGAGCTGATCGCTGCGAATCATCCACTCCGCCGAGCTTTCACCTCGCTGCCGAAGACACGGTTTATCTGCCCGAAGTTCGTCTTCCTCGAAATATTCAAGCACAAGGAGCGCATCGCCGATGCCAGTGGTCTCGCCGAGCCCGAGATGCTCTCCCTGCTGCACAGCATCCTCGAGCGGATTGAGTTCATCGACGAGGACAGTATTCGTCTGGGGAGCTGGACGGAAGCATGGCGGCTTTGTCGGGATGTGGACGAGAGCGACACCGCTTACGTCGCGCTCGCCCTGGACTAGGACGCGGAGCTTTGGACCGGAGATCGAGTGCTGGAGGCCGGCTTGCGCAAAAAGGGCTTCATCCGCTTCTTCGTGGCGCCGCCTTAATGAAGCGGCAAACGATAGCTCGAAGCCTTCACCGTTGCCTTGAGCACCCCGAACGCAGAGCCGCCCAGCGTGCGATGAGGTGAGAAGGGATGGGGGCGACAGAGCATGATCAATCCCAGCACCTGTTGATAAAAATCGTTGTCTATCACGCCGTCTTCCTGCCACCTTCCACCCTCGTTTCCATTCCCATCCTTATGCCTGAAGAACCAGAAAGTTAAAGACCCTCATGCCTATTTGCTAGGCCATATTACCCTGCGGGCAAACGTTAATCGGCTCAATATAATCCCATAGCGGCGCGCAAATAAAGCCACCAAAGCCCAACGGGATTGCATCACGCAGCCCAGGCGTGCCGAGCGATAGCGAGCGCTCTCCTGGGACCTGTGCCCCCGCACCACCCCCGATCCCCG
>JBEIGR010000455.1:0-4992 GCA_040381795.1 Verrucomicrobiaceae bacterium
GCTCACGGCAGCTTTGGAGCGGCGGTTTTTACAAACCGGCACGCCTCACGATCTCACGCTTTTCTACTGCGCCGGTCAGGGGGATCGCGGCGAGCGCGGGCTGAACCACCTCGCCCATCGCGGCCTCCTCAAGCGCATCATCGGCGGACACTGGAACCTCGCCCCGAAGCTCGGAGCCCTCGCGTTGGCGAACGAAGTCGAGGCCTACAACCTGCCGCAGGGCGTCCTGAGCGTGCTCACGCGGGAAATCGCCGCGAAACGCCCCGGTCTCATCACTCAGGTGGGCCTGAACACCTTCATCGACCCCATCCACAGCGGCGGCATGCTCAACGTTCGCACCACCGAGCCGCTCGTCGAGCGTCTGGAACTCGATGGGCAGACGTGGCTGCGCTACAAGCCCGTGCCCATCCATGTGGTCCTCATCCGGGCGACTTACGCCGATGCCCGTGGCAATCTCAGCATGGAGGGCGAAGGCCTCATCGGTGAGGTGCTCTCGCTCGCCCAGGCGGCGAAAAACCACGGCGGACTCGTCATCGCGCAGGTGGAGAGCGTCGTGGATGCGCTGCCCGATCCGAAAGCCGTCCGCGTGCCCGGCATCCTCGTCGATCACCTCGTCACCAGCGGCGGTGTGATGCACGACCAGACCTTTGGCGAGGTCTTCAACGAGGATTTTGTCGTCACGAATGCCAGCGGCTTCGAGCTGCCCGTGATGCCAGAATCCGACCGCAAGCGCATCGGAGCCCGTGCTTTGCAGGAAATCCGCCCCGGCGACATCGTGAACCTCGGGATCGGCCTTCCCGAGGCTGTGGCGATGGTCGCGGCGGAAACGGGACGCTTGAGTGAATTCACGCTCACCGTCGAAAGTGGCCCGATCGGCGGTGTGCCGGCCTCCGGGCTCAGTTTTGGATGCAGCCACTTTCCCGAGGCGATCATCGACCAACCGGCTCAATTCGACTTTTACGATGGCGGCGGTCTCGACATCGCCATCCTCGGTGCGGTGGAAATCGACCCCGAGGGCAGTGTGAACGTCGCCAGCTTTGGCGACCGCTTTGCAGGCGTCGGCGGCTTCGTGAACATCGCCCACAGCGCCAGGCGGCTCGTCTTCTGCTGCACCTTCCGGGCAAAGGAGAATGCCAAATTCGTGAAGCGAATCCCGCACGTCTGCTTTCACGGCCCCTCCGCCCTCGCCCGCGGCCAGCAGGTGCTTTACGTCACCGAGCGGGCGGTCTTCGAGCTCACGCCAAACGGACTTCGACTCGTCGAAGTGATGGCTGGCTTCGACGTGCAACGTGATGTGTTCGACCAGATGGAGTTTGCGCCTGAAATGGTCGAGAAGGTGCTTTTCACCGCTCTTGACCCTTTGACCACCTTGACGGCCCCGCCGCTCTGACCCATTGACCCGTATCCATGACCAAAAAACCCGTTGTTCTCATCATCCGTGACGGCTGGGGTATCAACCCCGGCGGCAAAGCTCAAGCTCAAGCCAATGGCGATGCCACGCTGCTCGCGAAGACGCCGTTTCATGATAATCTCTATGCCACCTACCCGCGCGGCACCGTCAGCGCCAGCGGCGAGGACGTAGGCCTGCCGGAAGGCCAGATGGGCAACAGCGAAGTGGGTCACCTGAACCTCGGTGCGGGCCGCATCGTCTATCAGGACCTCACCCGCATCAACAAGAGCATCCGAGATGGCGAACTCGCGAAGATGCCCGTGCTTGTCGAGGCCTTCGAAAAGGCCAAAGGCAAGCGCCTGCACTTCCTCGGCCTCATCAGCGATGGCGGCGTGCATTCGCATCAGGACCACCTCGCCGCGCTTTGCAATGCCGCGAAGGCCGCGGGCGTCACCGATTTGATGGTGCATGCCATCACCGATGGTCGCGACACTTCGCCGACGGGCGGTGCGGCCTACATGGCCAAGCTGGAAAAAGACCTCGCTCCGAGCGGCGCAAAGATCGCCACCGTGATCGGTCGCTACTATGCGATGGACCGCGACAAGCGCTGGGAGCGCAACAAACTCGCCTGGGATGCCATCGTGCTCGGTCGCGGTGAAGTGCGGACGGATCTGCCGAGCGCCGCCGTGCAGGCCGCGTATCCGAGCGATCCTCGCGGCGATGAATTCATGCAGCCGATGATCTTCTCGAACGCCAACGAGCAGCGCATCCGCGATGGCGATGTGATCCTGTGGTTCAATTTCCGCGCCGACCGCGCCCGCCAGCTTAGCGATGCGTTCTTGAAGGCCGACTTCGCCGGTTTCGACCGCGAAGTGACACCGAAGACCGGTTACTACACGCTGACCGAGTATGACGCCACCTACACCGACCTCGGTGTCCGCGTCATCTTCGGCCCCGAGAGCCTCAGCAACAACCTCGGCCAAATCATCGCCGGTGCAGGCCTCACGCAGCTTCGTGCGGCTGAAACGGAGAAATACCCGCACGTCACCTTCTTCTTCAACAGCGGCATCGAAGAGCCCAATGTGGGCGAAGACCGCTACCTGGCCATTTCGCCCAAAGAGGTGCCCACCTACGACAAGAAGCCGCAGATGAGCGCTCCGGACCTCACGTTTGAGGTGCTGCGTCGTTTGGAAACGTATGACGCCGTCATCATGAACTACGCCAACCCCGACATGGTCGGCCACACCGGCGTCGTGGAGGCTGGCGTGCATGCCTGCGAGACCATCGACTTCGGCGTGAAGCTGATCGTCGAGAAGGTGCTCGAACTCGGCGGCAAACTCTTCATCACCGCCGACCACGGCAACTGCGAGCAAATGCGCAACGCCGACGGTTCCCCGCACACCGCCCACACCACGAACCTCGTCCACGGCATCTACGTCGCCGCTGATGCTCCGAACTACACCGTGCGCAACGGCATTCTCGCCGACATCGCGCCCACGCTTCTCGACATGCTCGGCGTGAAGCAACCCGCGGAGATGACGGGGAAGAGCTTGCTGGTGAGGAAGTAAAATCCACATCCAGACGCCACACCATGGACGACGAGATAAGATCGCGAATAGCTTGTCATCTGAAGAGAGCCATCCGGGATGTCTATCGCCCTTGGGACGTTCTTGACGAAGGAGTGTCGGATGACAACGACAAGAACTGCGATGCATTTGCAGATGTGGCTGCGGCCTGCTCTGTGGATTCAGTCATTTCGATCATCAATCAAGCCTGCGACGACATTGAACTTGAGCTAACGGGAAAAATTAGGGGGTGGCTTCGCGCGAGCGTGAATCCGCTGGCAGAGCAAATGTCGTGTATCACCCAGAAGCTCAAAAAGAACTGCGAGGCCTATTGTCGCTACTGGGAATCGAAGCGCGGCTTGAAGGGTTTTCTTGGAAACTGCGCGTTTTTGATCGAACACCCTTGGGAAGTTCCGAAAGCGTTTTTTGGCACGAGCAGTGTTCAACAGAAAGTCGAAGAATTCACAGACCCAATCGTGGGTTCTATAACGGAGATTGGTGATCAGATTGTCTCGTTCTCGGTTGAAGTCGAGCGTGCTATCAGCGCGAAAATGGGTAAATCATTCAAATTCAACATAGAGAGGTCAACATGAGGACAAGCATCCCCAAGATAGAGCTAAAAAGAACCGCATTTGGAAGCATGCGAGGTTTGCGAGAAGCTTTTCAATCTGCAGCAGCTCACTCCAATGGGCCGATCAA
Organism: Verrucomicrobiaceae bacterium; assembly: GCA_040381795.1. Taxonomy (GTDB): domain Bacteria; phylum Verrucomicrobiota; class Verrucomicrobiia; order Verrucomicrobiales; family Verrucomicrobiaceae; genus Prosthecobacter. The sequence goes on from JBEIGR010000455.1 coordinate 3,655, forward strand.
TGCGCCGACGACCGCAAAGAAAGATATCGTGTATTGGGTGACTCAATCTGGGAACAGATGCGAATTGCATTGGTGTTCGATCATTGTCCAGATCGCAAACGGGACTGACTCTGTTTTGCGATTCTCAAATAAGGAGGTGCCATGCCACCCTCCAACTAAGTTTTGGCCGTTTCGAATTTTGCAGGTAACACGGCCAATCGAGATCAATCTCGCACTTGTAGATTTTTCGCCCGAGTACCGACCAAATTTTAAACGGGTGGCAGAGATCATGTCAGGACGCTGCTCCGAGCTTGATTGGGCGTTGCTACAACACGGGGAGTCAGGCAATTATTGGTCTGAAGCAGCCGAGCAAGTTAGACGCTCGGTTTTTCGACTTGCGAGAAAGTAGTTCATTTAGCCTTTGTTCGACTCATGCAGTGACTTGCGAGAGTCTGCTTGCTAGAAAAACGCGAGAGAATACACTTCCAGTCATGAGTCATCCCCTCACCATCCGCATTCCTGCCGAACTTTCCGACTGGCTGGCCAACGAGGCCAAGCGAGCGGGTGTTTCGCCTGGAAAGCTGGTGAGGGATCAGTTGGCCAAGGCGAAGGCTGAGGCTGGAGGCAAGCCGTTCATGCAGCTCGCAGGCCGCATCAAAGGACCGAAGAATCTCAGCCAGCGCAAAGGCTACGCCAAGGCATGAAGGCCATCGCGGACACCGGTTTCCTCGTAGCTTTTGCGAACCGGGGCGACAAGCATCATGCTTGGGCCGTATCGGTGGCACAAAACATCACCGAGCCGCTCCTCACCTGCGAAGCCGTCTTGTCGGAGACCACGTTTCATCTCGGTGATGCGGCGTTGGTGCTGGAGATGATCGAGCAAGGTCTCATCAAACTGGCTTTCGACGTGGAGGGGCATTTGCCTCAACTCAACGAGTTCGCACATCGCTATGCGGATCGCTCACCTGACTTCGCTGATCTTTGCCTCGTCCGAATGAGTGAACTGTATCCCAAGCACTCCGTGATCACGGTGGATGGAGATTTTCGCGTTTATCGCCGCAATAAGCGCGAGCTGATCCCGCTGATCTGTCCGAAGGGTCTATGAAGCTACTCTTCCTCTGCTCTCGCAACCACTGGCGCAGCCCGACGGCGGAGGCGGTGTATCAAAATGATCCGAGAGTCGAGGTGCGCAGCGCCGGGGTGAGTGCCTCGGCGAATCGCCGTGTTTCGGAGAAGCTGCTGCGCTGGGCGGATCTCGTGCTGGTGATGGAGGCTGCGCACAAAATGAAGCTGCGGGAGGATTTTCCGGAAGTGTTTCACGAGCTTCGTGTCGAGGTGCTGGACATTCCCGATGACTAC
>JBEIGR010000456.1:0-4981 GCA_040381795.1 Verrucomicrobiaceae bacterium
ACACGGTGAACGGCGTCTTTGTCGCGGAGATCGACTTGCTCGAAGGCATAGCGGGGATTCACAGCGTGAATGCCAGCGAGGTTTTCGAGATGGCCGGCATAGGTGAGGCAGTCAAGATTGACGAGCTTCACGACTTCCGGCTTGTCGATGACATGCCGGATGAGATTCGAGCCGATGAAACCGGCGCCACCTGTGATGAGAAGATTCACGCTTTAATGGCCGTGTATTCGCTGAACCAGCTGATGACGGGGGTGCGTTCGGCTTTTTGGAAGCCAGCGGCTTGGAAAGCCTTCAGCACGTCTTTGGGTCGCACGCAGGCGTCCATGGTCTCCCAGAAATAGACCATCATTTCTTCGGCTTTCTGGCTGCGGGTGAAGAGACGGACGAAGAAGGGATAGATGCGGCCGAAGTAGAGTTTGAAGAACCAGGAACCAAACTTGCTGGCAGGACGCGTGGCTTCGAGGATGAGGACTTTGCCGCCGGGTTTAAGGACTCGGTGGAACTCGCGGAATGTGGCCTCAAGGTCGGCGAAATGACGCAAGGCATAGCCGACGGTAAGGAAATCGAAGGCAGCCTCCGGCAACGGCATGCTTTCCGCGCCGCTTTGAATGAAGGTGGCGTTGAGCTTCTTCCGGGCGATGGCGAGCATGCCATCGCTGGGCTCCACGCAGGTGATGGTCTGATCGCCGCCGAGGACTTCCTTCGCGGCGACGGCCATCAAACCGGTGCCGCAAGCCACATCGAGCAGTTGCATGCCCGGCTTGAGGCCGTGGCGCCGCTGCGCGTCCTTGCGGTAGATGTTTCCCGTGCCCCAAAAGCCCCAGCCCACCACGGGATCGTAGTGTTCCGCACCTTCATCGAATAGATTTTTGACATAACCGGGCCGCTCTTCAGGAGCCGAATAGCGGTTGGGGAGGACGGGATGAGGAACCATGTCATCAATCAAGCAGCGCCGATGCCAAGGCGGCGCACTTCAACAGCCACGCCGCTCAGGTACTCTCGGTATTCGCACTTTGGCATGGCGGCGACCACGCTTTCAAATTCATCAATGCTGAGGAAGCCGCGATGCAGCGACGCCTCCTCAGGACAGCCGAGCTTGATGCCCTGGCGTTTTTCAATCGTCTGCACATACGCAGAGGCATCGTGCAGGCTGGTGCTCGTGCCTGCATCGAGCCACGCAGTGCCGCGGCTGAGACGCTGAACGTGCAAGGTGCCACGGCGGAGGTATTCGCGATTGATATCGGTGATCTCCAGCTCGCCACGCGGCGAGGGTTTCATCGCGCGAGTGATGGCAAGGACGTCGTTGTCGTAGATGTACACGCCGGGCACAGCGTAGTTGCTTCGCGGATGTTCGGGCTTCTCCTCGATGGAAAGCGCTTTGCCATCGAGACCAAACTCGACCACGCCGTAGCGCTCGGGATCGGTGACGTGGTAAGCAAAGACGGTGGCACCTGATTTGAAGTCGGCAAAGGCACGCGGGAAAGCATCGCCGCCGAAGAAGATGTTATCGCCGAGGATCAAGGTGACCGGATCGCTGCCGATGAAGGATTCAGCGATCAAAAAGGCCTGCGCGATGCCTTCAGGCTTGGCCTGCTCGCGATACTGGATGGTGATGCCCCAGCGTTTGCCATCGCCGAGAAGCTGCTGGAAACGCGGAATGTCCTGCGGCGTGGAGATGAGGCAGAACTCACGGATGCCCGAGGCGATGAGCACCGTAAGCGGGTAATACACCATCGGCTTGTCATAGACCGGCTGGAGCTGCTTCGAAGCAACCTGCGTCAGCGGATAAAGGCGGGAGCCTGCGCCACCGGCTAGAATGATACCTTTCATGAATCCACAGATTTCACAGATTACTCAGATGGAGACTCCAGGACGGCTTCTGGGAGCCAACGAGAAGAATGGATGAACCGGCGCGTGAACAAACTTGGTGAGCCGAAATTGATGAGCAGGCCGGTTTGAAAGCCGGTGGCCTTTAGATAACCGAGGATTTGAGCCTCCTCTCGACTGGTGATTTCTGATAGGGCTTTTAACTCGACAACGACCTCGCCGAAGCAAACAAAATCAGGGCGCATGTGAGAACGAAGCTTCTCTTCCTTGTAAAAAACGTGGTAAGGAGCCTCACGAGAGAATGGGATGCCTCGCAGCCGAAGCTCAACCTCCAAGGCATCTTGATAAAAGACTTCAGGGAGACCACACTCCATCTCACGGTGAACCGCCATCGCAGCCCCGATGATCGCGTGTGTCCTCGGATCTTGGCCCGCAGATTTCAGAGGAGGCAGTTTAAATGAACTAGGATTCATCAGTTTGAATTTTCTCCGTGAAATCTGTGCAATCTGTGGATGACTCTATCGACTGACAATCCAGTCGTTGAGCACGAGTACGTCCATTTTGGTGCGGAGGAAGCAGTCGAGGGCTTCCTGAGGTTTGCAGACGACGGGTTCGTTTTCGTTGAAGCTGGTGTTCAGGACGATGGGGACGCCGGTGATCTCGCGATAGCTGTCGATGAGACGGTGGTAGCGGGGATTGGTCTCTTTGTGGACGGTTTGAAGGCGTCCGCTGCCATCGACGTGAGTGGTGGCAGGCACTTGAGCACGTTTGTCGGCTTTGACTTGGAAGACCTCCATCATGAAGGGCACGTCGTCGTCTTGCTCAAACCATTCGGTGACGTATTCACGCAAGATGGACGGGGCGAAGGGGCGGAAGGACTCGCGACGCTTGATCTTGAGGTTGAGGATGTCCTTCATGTCGGCACGGCGCGGATCACCGAGGATGCTGCGGTTACCGAGGGCACGCGGACCCCATTCCATGCGACCTTGGAACCAGCCGATGACCTTGCCTTCGGTGATGGCGGTAGCAGTGGTTTTACAGAGATCGCCTTCATCGTCGTAACGGCGGACGGTGCAGTTTTCGGCCTGGATGTCGGCGGCGCGGGATTCGAGCAGCGTTTTGATTTCGTCGTCGGTGGAGCGAGGGCCGACGTAGGCGTGATCCATGACGTATTTCGTCGGGTTTTGCTGCCTGCTGACGACAAAAGCAGATCCGATAGCACCACCGGCATCGCCAGCAGAGGCGGGGAGATACATGCGCTTGAAGGGTGAGTTGAGGTACACCTTGCCGTTGGCGACGGAATTCATCGCGCAGCCGCCGGCGAAGGCGAGGTCGTCGCATTTGTACTTCGCGTGGAGGCTTTGCAGCATGGCGAAGAAGGCTTCTTCATACATGGCTTGAGCGCTGCGGGCGAGATCGCGATGCTTTTGCTCCAAGGCGGCTCCTTTTTCGCGTTGGGGGCCGAAAAGGGCTTCCATCGGCTCCTTTTTATAAAGTGTGCCCACTTCGGGAATGCAGTTGTCCCAGGTGTAATGCACGTCCTCGTCGTGGTGGCGGTAGTATTTGAGGTTGAGCTTGAAGGTGCCGTCCGGCTGGATGTGGACGAGTTCACGCATTTCTTTGAGGTACTTCGGCTCGCCATAGGGGGCGAGGCCCATGACCTTGTACTCATCACCAAAGTAAGGGAAGCCGATGAACTGGGTGATGACGCTGTAAAAGATGCCCAGCGAGTGCGGGAAATACACGCGGCCATCGATCTGGATGTCATTTCCCTTCCCCATGCCCCAGGTGGAGCTAGCGAAATCCCCAAAGCCATCAATCGAGAGACACACCGCCTCATCGAAATCCGAAACGAGGAAGGCGGAAGCCAGATGGGCTAGGTGATGCTCCACATGATGCACCTTGGCCCGGAGCGTCTCGCCTTGAAAAGCGGCCTGCACATTCTCCTCGAAGGAAGCGGCGCGTTTCATGTTCGCGAGGCGCTTGAAGATGAGGCTCAGGCTCGGGCGGCGGCGCAGGACATAAAGCGCACGGCGGAGGTTGTTGACCTTGGGGTTCCGGTTGATGGCGATGTGATCCACATCGCTCAGCTTGAGCCCGGCATCGGCAAGGCACCACTTCATGGCCTCCGTGGGCAGGCCGGACCAGTGTTTGATGCGGCGGAAGCGCTCCTCTTCAGCGGCAGCGATGAGTTGGCAGTCTTTGACGAGTGCGGCGGAGGAGTCGCCATGGAAGGCGTTGAGACCGAGGACAATCATGAATCAAATCGAGGTACGCTGCCGCCCTTGGTCAGGGTCAAAAAATGACGGACCAAAGGGCTGCTCTTGCCGGGGTTGTGGACGGCGAATTTCCAGAAAAAGAGGGCCGACTGTACCACGTTGCCCCTGAGCGCAAAGAACAAAGTTCAGGGCAAAATTGCTCCGAAAAACCGGTTGAGCCTGATGCGAGCGAAATTCTTGCTGACCAAGCTGCCCATACCGACTAGATAATCACTTCCATGCCTGTGAATTCACCTTACTCACGCCTGACTTTGGCCGCTTTTGGCGGCCTGCTGCTCACCACTGCCCTGCCAGCTCAGGACGCGACATCCCCCGCCAAGCCCGACCTCATGCAGGGCGGTCGCAAAAGCACCCTGGGCATGCGCTTTGTGCCCATTCCTGGCACCACCGTGCTCTTCTCCACCTACGAGACGCGAGTGAGTGAGTGGAACGAGTTCCTGAAAGCGAAAAAATTCCCCTGGTCCTTCCAGCCGCACTTCAAACAGGAAGATAATCACCCCGTCGTCGGCGTGAACCTCCAGGACGCCATCACCTTCTGCAACTGGCTCACGGAAAAGGAGCGTGAGGAAAGCCTCATCAACAACGCCCAGTCCTACCGCCTGCCCACGCCGGAGGAATGGGATGCCGCCGCCGGGCTGGCGGCCGCCCGTAAGGGCAAAGCATTCACGGCTGAAGACAAGCTGGCCGATAGCCAGACCTTCCTGTGGGGGCTGATCTGGCCCCCGCCCGCGAAGGCAGCAAACTACGCCGAGCACGAGATCGACGGCTACTCCGATGGCTACGAGTTCACCGCCCCAGTGGGACAGTTTACGGCCACCGCCGAAGGTCTTTATGACCTCGCTGGCAATGCATGGGAGTGGACTGACCAGCCGGAT
>JBEIGR010000457.1:0-4978 GCA_040381795.1 Verrucomicrobiaceae bacterium
CAGTCCGGCCTCGTGAGTCAGGCAGCACGCGAACGCGACCCCGGCAATCGCCTGCTGCATCACTACCCCACGCGACGGCTGGAGGCGGAAGGCATTCGCGATGCCCTGCTCGCCGTTTCCGGCAGGCTCGACCCGCAACTTTACGGCCGACCCATTGCGCCGCCGCGCAGCGTCGAGGACGACAAAAAGCGCCTCTTCTCCGGTCCGCCCGATGGCCATGGCCGACGCTCGCTCTACCTGCAAATGTCCATCATGGCACCGCCGGTGTTTCTCACCGCCTTCAATCTGCCGGACCTCAAGCTGCCCACCGGCAGGCGCGATGTGACCAACGTGCCCACGCAGGCGCTGACCCTGCTCAACGACCCGTTCGTGAGCGCGATGGCGAAGCACTGGGCCGCAAAGCTCCTCCAGGCACCGCACACCACACCGGAAGACCGCGTGCGTGCGATGTTCGTGCAGGCTTTCGGCCGCGAGGCGCAGGATGATGAACTATCACGCTGGACCGCCGCCGCGCATGATTTCGCCACTCCGAATGGTGGTTCGCTGATGCAAGACGAAGCAGCGTGGGCGCAGCTCGCTCATGCCGTGTTCAACACCACCGAGTTTCTCTTTTACCGCTGAACCTCATTTATCGAACCATGAGCACATTCAACAATGATAGCCGGAGGAGAAGGCAGGGGAATGGGTGGCAGAGGAATGTTTTGATTTTTGATTCTTATTCCCCTGCCACCCATTCCTCTGCCTTCACTCCACATCACTCCCTCTCTCCATGAACTCGCGCCACACCACTTGCCACTGTCCCGGCAGCATCGCACCCGCTCTCTCTCGGCGCGGCTTTCTCCAGCAAGCCTCCGCCGGATTCGGCTGGCTGGCTCTGAGCAGCCTCTTCGCACGAACGGCCAGCGCCGCACCGGGCGCCCATTTCGCGGCGAAGGCGAAGAACATCATCTTTTGCTTCATGGACGGCGGCCCCAGTCATGTGGACACCTTCGACCCGAAACCCATGCTCAAGCGGCACGAAGGCAAAGCCATCGGCGCGAGCGCGGTCTCGAAACGCGCACAGTCGAATGCGAACCGCGTCTGGTTTGGCAGCCCGTGGGAGTTTAAGCAACGTGGGCAGAGCGGCCTGTGGGTGAGTGAACTTTTTCCGCATCTCGCGAACGTGGCGGACCATCTCTGCGTCGTGCGCTCCATGGTAGGCGAGTTGCCATTGCACGGGCAGCAGAATCTTTTGCTGCACACCGGACGCATCATCGGCCAAGCCCCGAGTTTCGGTGCCTGGATGTCCTACGGACTCGGCACCGAGAATCACAATCTGCCCGGCTACGTCGTGCTCAACAACGATTGGGTGCCCAACGGCGGACTGGAAAACTTCGGCAGTTCCTTTCTCCCCGCCAGTCATCAGGCCACGATGATGCGGGCCAAAGGGGTGCCCGTGGACAACATCACGCCGACCGACACCGCGGCCATCCAGCGCAGCAAACTCGCGCTGCTCGCCGGGCAGAACACCGCCTTCTCCGCGCAAAGCTCCGATGCCCAGGCCATTGAAGGTGTCATCGCCAACTACGAGACCGCTTTCCTCATGCAAAGTACCGTGCCCGAGCTGGCCGACATCAGCCGCGAGCCCGAGCACATCCGCAAACTCTACGGCCTCGACTCCACCGACGAGCATCAGCGCTTCTACGCCACGCAGGCCTTGCGTGCGCGGCGACTCGTGGAAGCCGGCGTGCGCTTCGTCGAAATCACCTGCCCCAGCTTCGACGGCAATAACTCCCCTTGGGACCAGCATGGTCAGCTCAAGCGAGACCACGAAAAGAACGCCCGCATCACCGACCAATCCGTCGCCGCCCTCATCACCGACCTCGCCCAGCGCGGCATGTTGGACGACACCATCGTCCTCTGGGCCGGAGAAATGGGCCGCACACCGCACACGCCGAAAATCAGCGCCACCGCAGGCCGCGACCATCACGTGAACGGCTACTCCATCTTCATGGCCGGCGGCGGATTCAAAGGCGGCACCACCTTCGGTGAAACCGACGAGTTCGGCAACGCTGCCGTGTCAAACCCGCTCAACATCCATGACATCCACGCCACCATCCTTCACCAGATGGGCCTCGACCACGAAAAGCTCAACTACCGCCACGGCGGCCGCGACTGGCGGCTGACGGATGTACATGGACAGGTGGTGAAGGCGGTGCTGGCATGACAAGAAGGGTGGCTTGCCTTCCGACGAAGGCTTCACAAGCACTTCCTCTTGTAGCTACGCTCACGCCTCCCTCTTTAGCCCCTTCATGACCATCTCGCGAAAGGCTCGGACGTGGGCGAGCTCGTGGCGGCCTTTGGGGTGGAGGAGGGCGACTTGATCGTGGCCGAGGAAGCTGGACACATTGCGGTGGATGAAGCGGGCCTTCACATCGGCGGGAACGGGCAGCGCCTCGGTCGCGGGGCGGGAGAGGATGGCCACGCCCATGCCGAGAGCCACGTAGTTGAGGATGGAGGTGACGTTGCCCGCCGTCATGATGACGTTCACTTGGTCGCTCAGCCCTGCTTTGGCGACGAGGTGATCAAACTGCATGCGTGAGCTGGAGTTTTCCCCGGCGAGGATGAGCGGCTGCTTGACGATGTCGCGCAGCTTGGGGGCTTTGATCTGGGCAAAAGGATGGCTGGCAAGGCACACGACCTCAAAGGGATAACGCACGAGCGGTGTGGCCTCGAGGCGTGTGGGCAGCGTCACACCCTGCGGCGTGCCGACGATGGCGAGGTCCGCTTTTTCGGCCTCCAGGAGTTGCCACGCGATGCGCGAAGGTGCGTCGATCAGAGAGAGGCGCACCTGTGGATGGGACTCGCGGTAGCGGGCAATGACATGGCGCAGGGAGCTGTTGAGCACGGTGGCGGGCGCAGCCATGCGCAGGTGGCGCTCGGCCTTGCCGTGCTGGTCGTGGAAAACCTTCTTCAGCGAGTCAAAGCCCTCCACCAGCGGCGCGGCGAGGTCCAGCAGCCGCTCGCCATCCTCGGTGAGGCGCACGTCATGGCCTTTAGCGGTGACGAGTTGCACCCCGTAGTCGTCCTCCAGCGCCCGCACCTGCCGCCACACGGAGGGCGTGGCCATGCCGAGACTGCGTGACGCCGCAGCGAAGGTGCCGTGTCTGGCGATTTCAAACAAGGCGCGAATCTGGCGAAACCGCACTTCCTTGAAGTAGCGGCGGTCATCGGAGGGCTTGGCATTGTGTTTGGATTTCATTGCTCTGAGAGTAACGGCGAAAGAGTAGATCTTCATCCGTAGAAATGGGCTTGCGTGGTCCAGCATCCCGCATGCGGGACAGTAGCCAAGTCTTGGCACTGCATTTGGTTTCATTGCTCTGAGGGTAACGTTCATTAGGAAAATAGTGAGGACCTGTTCTTCACATCCCAAAGGCGTGAGGTTAGCTTTCGATAATCGCTGGTTGGCGTCGGGAGTTCGTTCGGTTCGGAGTCTGACTCTGGCTGTTGAACCGTCGCTGATCTCCTTTCCGCTCGCATGAAACGCTCGACCAATGCTTCATTCAAAATCCTGATCATTCTCTCGGCCCTGCTGGTGCTTTTCGGCGTGGGGTTTGTCTATCGTGATGACGGCAGGCGGGCTGACGAAGCTTCCATCGAAGTGGCACCGAATCATCGATCCGAGCCATGGTGCTCAACGCCGACCTACGCGCCTTCATCCGTCTCGAATACGCCAGCGAAGGCCCCGAACAAGGCTCGCTGAGCATGAACTGGGACAGATTCACCCAGCTCAGCCGGCGCATATCCACGGCCTTGCTTTATCCCATGGTCGCGAAGTAGAAGCCCAATGCCTGAAGACCACCAACGATCCATGCAAATCATGCGCACTCCGCTCACCTTCCTCCTTCTGAGGACGCCAACATGAATCACGAAACCACGTCAGAAATCCGGCCAAAACGACAAAGAGCTCGAATCGGTTCTCGCTCACTTTCTTCCGGAGTAATCCGTTTTCTGATTGACGGGTGGGGGCCGAATCCCACAAAAATTAGCGACCAACCACCTCTATCTGCTTCATGACTGCGAAACGACTGATTATCGCCTTGGTGCTTTTTGTTTTTGGATGTGTCGGATGGCTCTGGTGGTCGGCGGGCGGGTCGGACGTCGGTAACACATCAGCGAACAAGACCAGCGTGGACAAGCAGGCGAGCCAGCAGCCTGAGGCACCGAAAACGGATGCTTTACCGCAGAGCAAGAAGGAGGCCCGGCCTTTGTCGAATGTGGATCGTCGGGCGGGATCATCGCGGGTGGAGGCGGGGGCGGGATGGGCGGCTTTGCAGCGAGAGGTGCCGGGGGTGACGATGGAGCGGCATCGGGTGACGGGGACGCCGAAGTGGGTGGCGGCTCCCGGGGCGTTTTTGACGAAGGAAACGGCGGGAAAGGATGGCGAGGCGGTGGTGCGGGAGTTTGTGAACGGGCGTCGGGAGTTGTTCGGGCATGATGCGACGGTGCTCGATGCGGCGGCGAAGACGCGGGATGATGTGACGAAGCACAACGGGATGCGCACGCTGGTGTGGCAGCAGAGGCACGAAGGGCTGGCGGTGTTTGAAGGCATCCTGAAGGCCACGGTGACGCGTTCTGGCGAGCTGGTGAACATCGGCAGTCAGGTGGTGCCGGATGCGGCGCAGGCGGCGGCGAAGGGCGCACCCGATCATCGGGCACTGCTGGCGGCTCCGACCGTGAACGCGGCGAAGGCGGTGGCGGTGGCGGGACAGGACATCGGCGACCGCGTGACGGAGAATTCGGTGCGTGCGCTGGGGCCGCCTGCGGAGGGGCCGGAGAAGAAGCAGGCGTTCAAGGCGGCGCTGCTGACAGAGGCCTCAGCGCGGCTGCTATGGGTGCCACTGAGCGCGGAGGCGATGCGTCCGGCCTGGGAGGTGGTGACGGTGAGCAAGGCCCGCGGCGAGATGTATCGCGTGCTGGTGGATGCGGGCACATCGGA
>JBEIGR010000458.1:0-4977 GCA_040381795.1 Verrucomicrobiaceae bacterium
CGCCACTTACATGCAGGCCAGTCATCGGACAGATCGGTCGGATCAGACCGATCTCGAAAACACGCTCCTCTCTCACGCTCCGCGCTTCCGTCTCGATGCCGAAATCATCCGCGATGCCGCTCTCAAAGCCGCGGGCGTTTTGTCGCCAAAAATGGGCGGCCCCGGCGTCTATCCACCGCAGCCATCCAGCATCACCTCCGAGGGCACCTACGGCAAATTTGAGTGGAAGACCAGCGAGGGCGAGGACCGCTTCCGCCGCAGTCTCTACACCTTCATCAAGCGCACCGCGCCCTTCGCCATGTCCACGACCTTCGACGCCCCCACCGGCGAAGCCTGCCTCGCGAAGCGCGATGTCTCCAACAGCCCGCTGCAAGCCCTCACGCTGCTGAACGACCAGATGTTCATGGAAGCCGCCCAAGCCATGGCCAAAGCCGTCATCGCCGAATCCCCCGACGACGACTCCCGCCTCACCAACACCTTCCGCCGCTGCCTCACCCGACCACCTGCGGCGGATGAGCTGACCATGCTCAAAACCTTCCTCGCCAAACAGCGCGCCAACAAACTCGACGGCGAAGCGCTGTGGACGGCGTTGTGCCGCGCAGTGCTGAACCTTGATGAAGCGATCACGCATCCATGATTCGATTTCTGACAGCACTCGCGACCTTGGCAGCTCAGGCACCGGGCGAACTCGATCCCGAAATGGGGGAGTTCAATCTGTTCCTATTCAGCTTCCTGGTGATCGGGCTGGTTGCATTGGCTGTGTTGTGCGTTATCGGCATCATCGTTGGAATCTTTATGGTAGTCACTGGTGGAGCAGCGGTGGTTTCCGGCGCTGCTCTGAGTTCTTCGATCGCCGCCGCAGTGCGCAGGAATCCACAGACAGGTTTGATGTGGTTTGTGATCCAAATGTCCATCGCTGGCGGCACTGTTTCGGGCTTCGCGGTGGGCGCGGTTTACTCATACTTTCACAAAGTGGATATCTGGAACTGGCAGCATACTGGGCTGGCCGCTTTGATGGGAGCATGCACATCGGCGGCTATCGGATGGTTTTCAGTGAAGCTGTGGCTCCGTGTTTGGAATCAGCTTCAGCAGTGGTGGCGTCAGCGAGGGCAATCCGAGGAAGCAAACCGCAGCTTATCATCAAACAGTCATCAAATCCCATGAACACCCCCAACATCACACGCAGACACTTCTTCAACGATTGCGCCGTCGGCACGGGCAAGATCGCGCTGGCTTCGTTGCTGGCGGAATCGGCTTATGGAGCGTCGAAGAGCCCGAATGTGGCAGCGCCGACGCATTTTGAGCCGAAGGCCAAAGCGGTCATTCACATGTTCATGGCCGGAGCGCCGTCGCAGCTCGAGCTTTTCGATCACAAGCCGATGCTGACGAAGTATGAAGGCAAGCCGCTGCCGCCCTCGGTGATTGGCGGGCAGCGTTATGCCTTCATTCGGCCGGACGCGGCGGTTTTGGGGCCACGCTTCAAGTTCGCCAAGCATGGGCAGTGCGGCGCGGAGCTCTCGGAAGTGCTGCCCCATCTGGCGACGGTGGTGGACGACATCGCCATTGTGAAGTCCTGCCGCACGACGCAGTTCAACCACGCCCCGGCGCAGATTTTCATGAACACAGGCTTCTCGCAGCCCGGACGGCCCAGCATGGGCTCGTGGGTGACGTATGGACTCGGCGCGGAGACTCGTGACTTGCCGAGTTTCGTCGTGATGAGCACCGGCAGCGGCATCAGCGGCGGCGCGGCGTGCTGGAGCAGCGGTTTCCTGCCGAGCGTGTATTCCGGCACACGCTTCCGCAACTCGGGCGATCCCATTTTGAATGTGAGCACGCCTGCGGGCATCGAGGCCGGCACGCAGAAGGACACCATCGACCTCATCAACTCGCTCAATCATCGCCGCCTGAAGCTCGATGGCGATGGCGAGACGGCCACGCGCATCGCGAACTACGAAATGGCCTACCGCCTGCAAACCTCCGCGCCGGAGCTGATGGACCTCACGAAGGAAGACAAGGCCACACTCGAACTCTACGGCTGCGATCCGAAGGTGCCGTCCTTTGCCCGTGCCTGCCTGCTGGCGCGGCGCATGGTCGAGCGCGGCGTGCGCTTCATCAACATCTACAACGAAGGCTGGGACGCGCACAGCAACGTCGAAGGCAACGTGCGCAACAACTGCAAGAATACCGACCAGGCCAGCGCCGCGCTCATCAAAGACCTCAAGCAACGTGGCCTGCTCGACAGCACGCTCGTCGTCTGGGGCGGTGAATTTGGCCGCACGCCGATGGTCGAGGCCAGTGTATCGCTCGGTCGCAGCATGGGCCGCGATCATCATCCGCAGGCCTTCACGATGTGGATGGCCGGCGGCGGCATCAAAGGCGGCGTCACCATGGGCGCGACGGACGAGATGGGCTTCAACATCATCGAAGACGAAGTCCACGTGGCCGACATCCATGCGACCATCCTCCACCAGCTCGGCATGGATCACGAGCGGCTTTCCTTCCGCGCCGCGGGACTCGACTTCAAGCTCACCGGCGTGGAGCCGTGCAAGGTGATCAAGCAGATCCTCGCATGAGGTCAGTCCAGCCAGTTTTCGACTTTGAGGCCTGGAACTTGGCGGAAGTCACCAAGGTTTCGCGACAAAAGGACGGCATCGTGAGCAATAGCGATGCAGGCGATCTTCAAATCTTGTGTGCCGATGCGGACTCCTTGACGTCGTAAGGCCATGAACAGGTCAGCTGCGTCCTCGTCCCAGCGCAGGACGATCCAGCGGGAGAAGAGTTCCAATTGGCTACCGAGCTTGTCGTAAAGCCTGATCTGCCTGTGAGGGTTCGTCTCGCGTCTCAATTCAGCAAGCCAGCCTCGTAGGTGCTCCTCAACCGTGACGAGCGTTACCGCAGGGTCTTCCTGTGCAGACGAGAGCCTTTGTTGCAGCCTCTCACCTGGCATAGAGGCCCGATCGAGCTCCGAGTGATGGTCTGTGTCAAGAATCCTCATCCAACGATTCAAGGTTGGCTTGCTTGCGCCATTCGCGACCTTGCTTCATCGCGTTATCGTAGTCGGCATCGTTTTGAAAGGCTCCAACGGTGCTTCGCCAGTCACGACCCGAGTTGCGGTAGCGAGTCAGCACCTCCTCGCGTTTTAATGCGGCTTTGGCCTGCATGTTGGCGAGTCGTTCTTCAATCGGCGTGAATGCCTGCGACAGGGTGCTCATGGCGCGGATTTTAACAAACGAACTGTGATTCGCCACAGAAACTTCCAGTCGGGCGCTCCTCATCTCACGGGCGTCCAGCGCAGCCGGTAGAACTGCTTGCCGGGTGCGGGTGAGGTGTCCTGCCAAGAGGAGTTGAACGCGGGAGAGATGTCGGCCGTTCGAAAGGTGTGCTCGGTGGTCCAGCTCGTGAGATCGGGCGAGCTTTCGAGGGTGTAGGTGACGAAGGGATCAAGAGCCGAGGCAGCAAAGGAGATGCTGCTGGAGGTCGCGTTGGTGACCGTCAGCTTGGGGCCTTCACCGAGACGCGCTTCCCAGGCGAGAGCGTAATCGCGGTTGTCGGCGGTGGCGGTGACTTCGAGCAAGTACTGGCCGGGAGGCAGGTTGTAGAGATAGAGGTGCTCCACGTTGTCCACGGTGCTGGTGGAACTGCTGATCAAAGCCACGGCGGTGAGGCTACTGGCGGCGTAAAGCTTCAGCGTGAGGTTGGTGAGGCTGCTGGTGTAGCTGACGATGAAGTTGGTAAGGCTGCGATGCCAGGTGAGGGCCGCGGAGAAGGTCTCGGCGATGCTTCCCGCTGGGATGGTGAAGAAGTAGCGGCAACCGGAGGAGGTATTGGTCGTGGCGGCAAAGTCCCAGCCTCGTGAGGAAACCTCCGTCGAGGTGGAAAAGGCCTGCTCACCGGCTTGGAGGATGTGCCAGGAGTTGGCAATGTTCAGTTCACCTGCGCCGAAGATATCATCGTAAGGTTCCGCGGTGCTGTCCCGCTGCCATTGCGGCAGGTTTTGCTTCGAGGCTCCGGCGAGGAGGATGGCTTTGATGGTTTGCGGTTTCTCCGCGTTGGTATTGCCGGAGGCGATCGCTCCTTGGAGCAGGCAGGTGGCAGCCCCGCCGATGACCGGCGCGGCATAGCTGGTGAATTCTTGATCGACGACGAGATCGGGCTTCATGCGACCCGCGCCATCGGTCAGCGTGCCGGTGGTGCTATGAGCGCCGCTGCGCACGCCTGCGGTGATGGCGTGGTAGGTATCGCCCAAGAGAGGCTGGAGCGAGCCGTAAGAAAGGCCGGCGGTGACGATGCGTCCGTCCCGGTTGATCATGAAATCAAAGGCGCGGATGGCATCGGTATCGGCGGTGGTGCTGCCTATGCTGCCGGCCCAGCTGTGATTTTGAACCCGGCCGGGAAAAACCTCCGGTGCGAGGCCGCTGGTGAGGCGGTCGATGAAATCCTCTGCGGTATAATTATGGATCTCCACGGCACCGGGAGCCACGCCGATGTAGGTGCCGTAGAAATAGGAGGCCACGCTGCCGGCATGGCCGAGTTCGGTGCCGGCGCCGGATTCCGGGTGGAAGGTTTTTCCCGCGAAGGCCCCACTGCCGCCAAAAGGATCAGGGCCACCGGTTTGCGGCAGGTAGTTTGGTGGGGTGGTGATGGTGTTGGCCTCGCTTTGCAGCAGCGGGATGCCCACGCCGGTCGGCATAGCGGGTCCGAGTTCCGCCGCCAGCCGGGTGAGACCGATGTCGTCCCGCCAGCCCGCCGATGCCGTGGAGACGGCGACGAGGGTGGAAAGGGCAAAAAGGCGGCAAAACATAGGCGGGCGGAGGATGAAGCGGATTCGAGGCTCGTCCTGTCTGAACTGTTCAAACCCGGTGGATGCCAAAATCCGCATGCAGGGATCGTTTGAAACGCCCCGCCGCAGCGGTATAAAGCCCGTCCCACCTTCAACCCACCCCCAAGAACGACCATGAATCTCACACGCACGGCTTA
>JBEIGR010000459.1:0-4959 GCA_040381795.1 Verrucomicrobiaceae bacterium
ACACGGCGATGAGGCCGGGCGTGTTTTGGAAGTGGAGATCGATCGCGGTGATGCGCATGGCGTCCTTCACTTCTTGAGATCCTTCTCGCAATCCTCGTCCGCTGGGGTGGCGGGACCGCTTTGATCGACGGGCTGGGAGAAAAGATACTTCCACACGGCTTCATGAAGAAATTTGCCATCGGCGGACTTCGGCGAGGCACCGCCGGGCACGACGCAGCTGTGCGCCCGTTTGTCATCACCCTTCACATCCGCGTCAGTGATGAGACGACGGGTGTTTTCATACGGCGGCGTCATCTGATCGACATTCACGATGGGGCCGTGGGCATTCAGGCCGAGCAACTCCCAGGAGCGGCAGTAGTGATCGCCACTCCAACCACCGTCGAGCAAATGGGAGAAGCCGAAGAAGCGGTTCGAAGGCGTGGCGGAAGGCAGTGACTGCCAAGTCTCGAGCTGGTCACGCGGTCCGCAGAACATCACCACGCGGTCCACCGCCTGATGTTTGGCAAAACGAGCCGCCGTGGTGCTGCCATGCGAACTGCCGGAGATGATGACCTTGCTCCAATCGAGTCCTTTGCCGTCTTTCGTGAGGAACTGCTTCCACTTCCCCTCGGGATTCTTTTTCACCAGCCACTTCACGAACTGAAACGAGCGCTCCATCATGCCGTCCGGCTTCGGAATCTCGACGAGCGGGCTAAAATCCTCACCCGTGGCGGCTTCGAGGCGAATGTGGCCGTTTTGCTGGCCGTCCGCGCCGGGAGATTGATTGCCGAATTTGCCAAACCAGCCGTTCGCGTAATGCACGCGGATGGCGTGGAGGCCAAAGCTGTTCACTCGCTCGAACAAGCCCGCGCTGTGGCCCATGAGCCAGATAACGAGTTTGCCCTGCGGCTTCACGCGGGTGTCCACGCTCGCATGCTGGATGTCCGCCGGTTTGCTCTTTGACTCGAAAACGAACTCGATTTCGGGATGCGGCTTCGCAAGCGGATCGATCTCGCTGGCACGAGCGGTGAATTCAAAACGCTGCGCCTCAGCTTGGAGGAGCAGCGGGAAAAGGGCAAAAAGATAGGTGAGGCGCATGGCGTGGTGTCATTCAACCCCGCCCCACCCATCACGCCAGCAATTCCTTCACCACCGAGCATTCGTTCACGCCCGTGAGGCGGAAATCGAGGCCGGCATAGCGGTAGGTGAACTTTTCGTGGTCAAAGCCCAGCAGCTTCAAAATCGTGGCGTGCAGATCATGCACATGCACCGGCTTCTCGACGGCCGCGAAGCCGAATTCATCCGTGGCACCATGCGTGTAGCCGCCACGCACGCCACCGCCCGCCAGCCACATGCTGAAGCCGTAGTGATTGTGATCGCGTCCACGTTGTTTACCTGCATTCGAGCCGGGCGTAGGCAGCTCCACCGTGGGTGTGCGGCCGAATTCACCCCCCCACATCATGAGCGTCTCATCCCAGAGGCCGCGCATCTTCAGATCACTCATGAAGGCAGCGATGGCCCCATCCGTCTGCTGCGCCAGCTTCGCATGCTCGAGGATCTCGTCATGGTTATCCCAGGGCTGACCGGCACCGGTCCAGAGCTGGATGAAGCGCACGCCACGCTCCAGCAGACGCCGAGCGATGAGGCACTGGCGACCAAAGGGATGATCACCATACATTTTCCGCACCCACTCGGGCTCCTTCATGATGTCAAAGGCATCCGTGGCCTCCATCTGCATGCGGTAGGCCAGTTCGTAGCTTTGCACGCGGGCCTCGAGCTGTTGATCACGCTCACGCTCGATGAGATGCTTCTGATTGAGCTCCTGGAGCAGATC
Source organism: Verrucomicrobiaceae bacterium (assembly GCA_040381795.1). Classification (GTDB taxonomy): domain Bacteria; phylum Verrucomicrobiota; class Verrucomicrobiia; order Verrucomicrobiales; family Verrucomicrobiaceae; genus Prosthecobacter. The sequence goes on from JBEIGR010000459.1 coordinate 1,814, forward strand.
GAGCTGACGACGCTGCTGCTTCAGATCGAGCGAACCGTTTTGGATGAACTCCACGAGCTTCTCCACCCGCGTGTCCTCGGTGTTGATGTAAGCACCTTGATACGCACTCGGGAGGAAGGCGGCCTGCCAGTTCTTCGTGCGTCGTGTGGGCATGCCGCCGGGGCACATGGAGATATAACCGGGTAGGTTCGCATTCTCACTACCGAGGCCGTAGGTGATCCACGAGCCCATCGTGGGGCGGTTCAGACGGCTCTCGCCGCTGTTCATGAGACCGAGAGACGGCTCGTGATTCGGCACATCCGCGTGCATCGAGCGGATGACGCAGAGATCATCGGCGAATTCACCGAGCTTCGGAAACAACTCGCTCATTTCGAGGCCGCACTGGCCACGCTTCGAGAAGGCGAAGGGTGATTTGTAGGCAGCACCAGTGGGGCGCTCCGTTTTGAGCATGTTCGGCAGCGCCTTGCCATCCATCTTCGTGAGCATCGGCTTCGGGTCGAAGGTATCGACATGCGAGGGACCGCCATTCATGAAGAAGTGGACGACGCGTTTCGCCTTCGGCTCGAAATGCGGACGCTTCAGCGCCAGCGGGTTCATCGTGGCCGCGGCGGCCTCGCCGGGTGAAAACAGCGAGCCCATGGCCATGCTGCCAAAGCCCATGCCAACACGGCTGAGCATCTGACGACGTGTCAGAAACGCATGCTCCACATTCGGAGCATGATGAGAAAAGGGGGAGTTCATTAGGGGGTGAACTCTTAACGCAAAAAAGCAGTGCCTGCTATCGCTAGATAGGGTGCCAAGCCCTGGCGCTAATCCCACGCCACCCTCACAAACTCCGGCGCGGGGCCTTTCCAGAGCGGGACTTCGTTGGCGGGCAGGCCGTGGTTGCCGCAGAGGCCGAGTTGATCGATTTCGGACCAGCTTTTCGGAGAGCCTTCGGCGGAGGTGAAGTCGCTCAGAGCTAGCGTGAGGGTCTGTGGAGCGTCGGAGCCTGGGATCTCGCGCTGGCAGACGAAGGTGCGGCGCGGGCCGCGGTAGCTGCGCCATTCGTTTTGCTGGAGGACGATGCTGAGGCGGTTGGTTTGCGGGAGTTTGAGCGTGATAGCGAGTTTGGAGCCTTCGGGGCCGCGCCAGAGGGGATCGGTGACTTTGCGCGTCCAGAACTGCTGATGCGTGGCGTTGCCGGCGTTGAGCACATACCAATCGCGGGTGCCGTGAGTGAAGTCGTCGATGAGTGTGCACGATTTCGCGGTGAGCTTGGGGTTCGCTCGCTTGACCTCCTCGGCGCTGTGTGAGTGGAAAAGGCTGCTAAGGCAGAGCTCGGTGACCGGTTTGGCATGGCCGGGTATCTGTGCGAGCGATTCGGGCTTGGTCAGTGTGTGGTAAACGTTCGCGAAAGCAAAGAGCGGCAGGTCGTGCGTGTGGATTGGCAGATGCGCGATGTAGCCTTCGGGTTCGTGATGCACCTCGGCGCTGCGCCAGAAGCGGGCGCGGGGATCGGGGTCGGCGCTGTAGAAGATCTCCACGCGGGCCACGGGCAGCGATTTCGCATCCGGCCGCACGCGCAGCATGGGCACAGCGTCGTTCGATTTGAGGCAGAGTTCGCTCTGCGGCGTGTCGGGCAAGGCGGGGCCGCCTTTGAGATGCTGATCAAACCATAGCGGCATCGTGATGGCGACCTCGGGTGTGAGGCGGTGGTTCATGTGCGGCACCCAACTGTAGCGCGTGGGCTGGTTTGGAATGAGCGCGTTCGTGCGATACACGTCGTCCATCCAGCCGTGGAAGTCGTTCGTGGCACTGCGGTGCAATACCGGGCACTGAATGAGCGGCGCATAGCTTTCAAAGCTCAACGTGCGCTTGAAGACCTCGACATCGCCTTTGATCCGGTCCTGCTGGTCCGCGCCGCCGATGAACGAGTGCGCCTGCCAGCGCCAGCCCTGACCGCCGACGCCGGGTACGGCGGCTTTCACGCGGTGGTCGGTGCCAGCGACATACATCGTGAGATTGCCGCCCATCGAGTAGCCATGCACGCCGAGGCGGCTCGCATCGACCTCCGGCTGCTGCTCGAGAAAGGTGAGACCGCGACGGCAGCCGAGCGTGAGGAGATACCAGTTGTTGTTCTTTGGATGCTCGCGGTCTTCAAAGACATGCTTTGGACCTGGCAGCATCGACGAGTAACCCGGCACATTGAGCTGTGAGGGATCGACCGCGCCCCAATCGGTGTTCGGATCGCCGGGCTCGGCCTTCTCGCAGTTGTTGAATGGTGCCTTGCCCGTGCCGCTGCCGCCCCAGTTCACCGACAGCGCCGCGTAACCTCGCTCCACGAGCAGCTTCACCTCGCTCACCGAGCCTCGCTGGCCTCCGCCATGGATGTGCATCACCGCTGGCAGTTTTTCCTTCGTTCCCTCGGGAAAGCCATACACCGCCGCCATGCGTGCCGGTTTGCCTTTGAAGCTGCCGATGAAGTAGCGCACATGCCGCAGAACCATGCCGTCTTCCTTCCACTCGCGGATGACCTCGGTTTCGAGCGGGTGTTTGCGAGGATCAAAATCCGCCCAAAGCTCCTGCACCGATTGCGGGATGCCTTCGGCGGCAAAGAGTCGATGCAGTTCAAAAAGTGAAAAAGAAGCGACAGCTCCGCTTTGAAGGATGGTGCGGCGTTTGGTGATCATGACTTTGATTGGTTGGCAAAAAGAAGGTGCCAGTGTGGTGTAGTCGTCTCGACTGCTCAGATGAGTCCAGAGGACTCAACCACACTCATCACTTCGTCGGCAGCGCCTTCAGCACTTCTTCCACGCACTTGTCGCCTAGGATTTGATAGGCGGGGCCGTTCCAATGGAACTTGTCTTTGCCGCCGCGGGCGAGGTCGAGCTTGTCCACGAGGAGGGCATAGAAGTCGCTCACGGGCACGCCGCATTCGGCCATGACTTTGGCGGCTATGCGGTTGTGGTCGATGATGGTGCCGTTGATGGCAGGATCGAGCTTTTTGACGTCGCCGCCGAGCAGGACGGGCGTGCTGCTTGCCCAGATGAGTTTGGCGTTGGGCAGCTTCGCGCGGATGGCATCGACGTAGCCTTTGGTCAGCGGCTCGAAGGTGCCCGGCTTGATGCGGCCCTCCTGCCAGCCGTGCAGACCCATGTTGAAGT
>JBEIGR010000460.1:0-4951 GCA_040381795.1 Verrucomicrobiaceae bacterium
CAACCGCATGAAACACACCCTCCTCACTCTGCTCTCGCTCGCCACCTTCGCGACGGCTGCTCCTCTTGTTTACGAAGGCACCGAAGGGCCGGGCAAAGGCAAGCACATCGTCTTCATGGCGGATGACCATGAGTATCGCTCCGAGGAGTCGCTACCGCAGTTGGCTCGCATCCTGGCGAAGCATCAGGGTTTCAAGTGCACCGTCCTGTTTGGGATCGACAAAGACTCGGGCGAAATCGTTGCGGGCGATGCGTCGAACATGCCGGGGATCGAAGCGCTGGACACCGCCGACCTCGCAGTCGTGTTCCTGCGCTTCCAAAACTTCCCGGCGGAACAGATGAAGCACTTCGATGACTACCTCAAACGCGGCGGACCGGTGGTCGGTATGCGTACGGCGACGCACGGCTTCAAGATGCCGAAGGATGCGCCTTACGCGAAGTATTCCTTCGACTACAAAGGCAGCGACTACGAACTCGGCTTCGGTCACCAAGTGTTGGGCCAGACCTGGGTCGGTCACTACGGCACGAATCACAAGCAGAGCACACGCATCGCCATCGTGGATGCGCTGAAGCAGCATCCGATCCTGCGCGGCGTGAAGGACGTTTGGGTGCAGGCAGGCGGTTATGTCGGCAAGCCCACCAGCGGCAATATTTTGACCATGGCGCAGCCTCTCAACGGCATGACGCCCGATTCACCTGCCGACGCGACGAAGCCACCGATGCCCAGCGAATGGACACGCACTTACAAATCCGCGTCCGGCAAGGAAGGACGCGTTTTTACCTCTCTCTACGGCACCTCCGAAGACATCACGAACGAAGGCTATCGTCGGCTCATGGTGAATGGCATGTTCTGGGCCGTCGGCCTGGAGGACAAGATCACGGCTGACCTGAACATCGCCTTCGTCGGTGCGGCGAAGCCCAACACCTTCGGCGGCGGCGCTTATGCTCGCGGCATCAAGCCCGAGATGTATGCCGGCTTTGAAAGCCCGATCCCCGCGAACAACAACACGAAGAAGCCGGAGAAGCCCAAGAAGGCCGAAAAAGCGGCCGCTGCGGCCTCGGTGGATGCCAAGCCAACCATCGCCACGGGCAAACCGGCTCGTTTTGTCCGCATCGAGATTCCGGGTGAGCGCCAGTGCATTCAGATTGCCGAAATCGAAATCATGAGTGGTGGCAAAAACATCGCGAAGGGTGGCAAAGCGACGCAATCGACGACGGGACACGGCGGTGACGCGAGTCGCGCGATGGATGGCGACAAGAGCCCGAACTACGGCAAGGGCATGACGCACACGATCGAAAACAAGCCGAATCCCTGGTGGGAGATCGATCTCGGTTCCGCACAGCAAGTGGATGCGATCAGCCTCTGGAGCCGTCGGGGCTTCCCGGATCGTCTGGGCGGCTTCACGCTGAGTTTGCTCGATGATTCGCGCAAAGCGGTGTTTGAAGTCAAAAACGTCGCCGCTGGCGATTCGCTCAAGATGGATGTCAAAGGCGGCGGGAAGATCGCTTACCTGGACTTTGATGGAAAACCCGGCAAACCAGCCGCGAAGGGCGGTGGTGGTCGTTCCGCCCCTCCGGCCGCGAAGGAGCCTGCGCTCGTCGATGTGCCAGCGGACTACAAAGACACGCTGCCGTTTGCCTTCAGCCAAGGCGACACCGTGGCGATCCTCGGCAACGGCCTGCCCGACCGCATGCAGCACGATGGCTGGATGGAGACCGTCCTGCAAAGTGCACTGCCCGAGCAAAACGTGCGCTTTCGCAACATGAGCGCGAGCGGCGACCGCCCGAACTCCTTCCCGCGCAGCGGCGGGCACATGCACATGACGGATTATCTGCGTCATGTGAATCCGGATGTCGTGTTCGCCTTCTTCGGTTACAACGAGTCCTTCGAGAACAAGCCGGACGACTTCAAAAAGCAGCTCGTCGATTTCGTGAAGTATGTGCGCGGCACGAAGCCGAACGGCAAAACCTTCCCACGCATCGTGCTCTTCAGCCCCATCGCGCATGAGGACACGAAGAATCCGAACGTGCCGAACGGCGCGGAGCACAATCCGCAGCTCGAAGCCTACACGAAGGCCACCGAAGCCGCCGCGAAGGAAGCGGGCGTTGGCTTTGTCGATCTCTTCCATCCCTCGCTCGATCTTTTCAAAGCCGCGAAGGAGCCGCTGACGATCAATGGCGTGCATCTCAGCGCCGAGGGCAATCGCCAGCTCGCCGAAGTGATTGCGAAGGCACTGCTCGGCAAGGAAGTGACCGCATCCGCGTCGCTCGAAGAGCTGCGCGAGGCCGTGATGGAGAAGGATGTGCATTGGAACGCCCGCTACCGTGCCCGCGATGGCAATGACGTGTGGGGCGGCCGTTCGACGCTCTCCTTTACCGATGGCCAGACCAACGCCGTGGTGCTCCAGCATGAACTGACGATGCTCGATGTGATGACCGGCAATCGCGACGCCAAAGTGTGGGCGCGATCCAAAGGCGGCGATCTCAAAGTCGATGACAGCAACGTGCCGCCGCCTGTGCCGGTGGTCTCGAATGTCGGTGGCAAGTCGAAATCCTCCAGCGCCCAGAAAGAAGGCCGCACGGAATACATCAGCGGCCAGGAAGCCATCAAGCACATGGCCTTTGATCCGCGCTTTGAAGTGAGCCTCTTTGCCGATGAAGCGCAGTTCCCGCAGCTCGTGAATCCCGTGCAAATGCAGGTCGATACCAAAGGCCGCCTGTGGGCCGCCGTGTGGCACACCTACCCGATGTGGGAGCCGCTGAAGGAGATGAAGGACGCCCTCGTCATCTGCCACGACGACAACAAGGACGGCAAAGCGGATCGCCTGACCGAGTTCGCCCGCGTGCAGAATCCGCTCGGCTTTGAGTTCTGGAATGGCGGCGTCATCGTCACCTGCGCCCCGGACATCATCTTCCTCAAGGACACCGATGGCGACGACGTGGCCGATGTGCGCACCATCATGCTGCAGGGCGTCGATTTCGCCGACACGCATCACGGCGCGAACAATCTCGTCATGGGCCCCGATGGCGGCATCTACTGGCAGAGCGGCGTCTTCATGGTTCACAATCACGAGCATCCTTGGGGCCCCTCGCTACAGACCGGCACCAGCGCCATGTATCGCTTCGATCCGCGCCGCTTTACCATCGCGAAGCACGCCGACAACTCACCGAACCCTCACGGCATCAGCTTTGACACCTGGGGTTATCTTTATGCCACCGACGGCACCGGCGGTCGCGCTTACCAAGTGCGCCCCGAGGGCAACGGCTTCAAAATGCATGAGCTGCTCAAGAAGGAAGTGCGCCCCGTCACCGCGAGCGAAGTCGTCAGCAGCACCCACTTCCCCGAGGACATGCAGGGCGACTTCCTCATCTGCAACGTCATCGGCTTCCTCGGCATCAAGCATTACGACCTGGCCCGCGACGCGGAAAAAGCCAGCGTGTGGGGCGAGCCAGCCGGCGCGGAACTCACCGTGAAGGTCACGCAAGCCGACGGCACCGTCACCGAGGACAAATCCCGCGGCCTGCTCATGAGCGGCGACAAGAATTTCCGCCCCAGTGATGCCGTCTTCGGCGAAGATGGTGCGCTTTACATCGCCGACTGGCACAACGTCATCATCGGCCACATGCAGCACAACGTGCGCGACCCGAACCGCGACCACAAACACGGCCGCATCTACCGCATGACCGCCAAAGGCCGCGAGTTGCAAAAGCCCGTGGCCATCGACGGCCAGCCCATCCCCGCGTTGCTCGAAAACCTCAAGCATCCCGCCGATGGTGTGCGTCACCGCACCCGCGTCGAACTCAGCGAACGCCCCACCGCCGAAGTCATCGCCGCCACGAAAGAATGGATGAAGCAGTTCGACGCCACCAAGAAGGAAGACGCGCACCACCTTCTCGAAGCCCTCTGGCTCCACCAGCAACACAACGTCCGCGACACCGCGCTGCTCGCCAAACTGCAAACCTCCCCCGAACTCCACGCTCGCAACGCCGCCAACGTCGTGCAGCAGCTCTGGTTCAACGTCGAAGCCAGCACCAAAGGCGGCGTCATCGCCGGCGAAGTCGAGGAAAAGGCCAAAAAGTCCGGCATCCTCAGCGACACGCCTGAGCTGACCACCATCCGCATCGGCACCATCCGCGAGCGCCTCATGTATGACGTCAAAGAACTCAACGTGAAGGCCGGCAAGAAGATCAAGCTCACCTTCGCCAACACCGACGTGATGCCGCACAACCTCCTCGTCACCAAGCCCGGCAAAGCCGACGCCGTCATCAACGCCGCCATCGTCATGGGCGCAGCCGGCTTCGAAAAAGGCTTCATCCCCGTCAGCGACGACGTCCTGCACCACACTAAGCTTCTCGACATGAGCAAAGAGGAAGTGCTGGAGTTCACGCTGCCCACCGCTGGCGACTATCCCTTCGTTTGCTCCTTCCCCGGCCACGGCATCATCATGCGCGGGGTGTTGAAGGCGAAGTGATCGGGGCATTCCTGCCCCGCCTGTCTGGCAGAAATAGGGGACATTCCTGTCCCCACTGCCGGGCGAGGAATCGCCCGATTACATCCAAGCCCGGGTCAGAAATGGCCCGGCTACTTCAGTACATGATTCTCGATGAGCGTGAACTCACCCTCGCGTAACTTCGCCTCCACAGGGTTCCGTCGGATGTAATCCCGAAACGCCCGTAGCTCGTCGTAATCACGCACGATGCGGTTGTAGCTGTCTTCCATCCAAAACGCCTGCTTTGTGAGACCTAGGCCGTGTTTGAAAACCATCTGGGGCACTCGAATGATGCGGCAGCAGAGTAGCCATCTCGCTCCGTCGAGATGAGCTTGGCGCTTCTCAACGCCCCCAGTTTACGAGTTGCGGGGATCCAACATGCTGGCGAAAGCCTTGGTCTCATCTCGCGGAGCGAGATGGCCACTTTGCTTCGCTTGATCGTCGTCGTTAGGTTTTCAAACA
>JBEIGR010000461.1:0-4947 GCA_040381795.1 Verrucomicrobiaceae bacterium
CACGATTTTCCTCATGCCCGAAGCCACCCGCACCCTGCTCACGAAAGCCCAAATGGCCGAGAGCATTGCCGCTTTGGCAAAAAGCATCCGCGAGGCGCATGTCGGTGCCAAAGAGATCGCCCTCGTCGGCATCTTCACTCGCGGGGTGCCGCTGGCGAAACGCCTCGCCGCGGCCCTGCTGCAAAGCGGCGTGAAGGTCCATTTCGGCACCATCGACATCACGCACTACCGCGATGACCTCAGCACCTTCCAGATGGTGCCGAAGCTCGAAGGCTCCGATATCGACTTCGACCTCGACGGCATGGAGGTGATCCTCTGTGACGAGGTCATCTACACGGGGCGCAGTGTGCGTGCGGCCCTCGACGAGCTTTACAACTTCGGCCGCCCCAAACGCGTCCAGCTTGCCGTGCTCATCGACCGCTGCGGTCGAGAACTCCCCGTGCAGCCGGATTTTTCCGCCCTTAAAGTCACCCTCCAGCCCGGCGAACGCGTCGCGGTGCGCTTTGAAGAAGTCGATCCCGCCGGAGACTCTTGCACCATCGAATCCCAGCCCACCAGCCGATGACCCTCACGCCTCGCAAAGACCTCCTCGATATCGCCTCCCTCACGGACGACGAAATCAAGTTCGTGCTTGGAAACGCGGTGCAATTCAAAGACCTCTTCAAGCGCAGCGTGAAGAAAGTCCCGCCGCTGCGAGGCCAGACGGTGCTCACCCTTTTCTACGAGCCCTCCACCCGCACCCGCTCCAGCTTTGAAGTCGCCGCTAGCCGCCTCTCTGCCGATGTCACGCACTTCGACATCGAATCCAGCAGCGTCGTGAAGGGCGAGAGCGTGCTCGATACCGTCGAGACCCTCGAAGCCATGCGGGTGGACTACATCGTCGTCCGCCACAAGCAGGCCGGCATCCCCAGCCTCATCGCCAAAAACACCCGCGCCAGCGTGATCAATGCCGGCGATGGTTGGCACGCCCATCCCACGCAGGCGTTGCTCGATGCTTTTACCCTTCAAGAGATCTACAAAGACCTTCGTGGCTGCCGAACCCTCATTGTCGGTGACATCCAGCACTCCCGCGTCGCCCGCAGCACCAGCCTCATCTTCCGCCGCCTCGGCATGCAGGTCGCCTACCTCGCCCCCGGCTCCATGATGCCGCGTGAAGCGCCCACGGAGATTCCGCAGTTCGGCAACTGGCGCGATGCCCTCGATTGGAAGCCGGATGTCGTTTACCTCCTCCGCGTGCAGAGCGAGCGCCTCGACGAGCCCTTCTTCCCCAGCGCGGCCGAGTATCACAAGCACTACGGCCTTACCAACGAACGCGTCGAGATCATCCGCGAGCGCGGCCTTTATGTCATGCACCCCGGCCCGGTGAATCGCGGCGTCGAGATCACCGATGCCGGCATGGCCTATGAGAAATCGCTCATCAACACTCAGGTCGAAAACGGCATCGCCGTCCGCATGAGCGTCCTCTACTGGCTGCGCCCCGGTCAGGTTTGAGGCCGTGGAACGGTCGCGGCCAAGCCCAGCGGCGATTGCGCCACGTTCTGTCGATTGCTTCTCGGAGTCGCGCTGGTTACTGTCGCCGCATGAAAACGCTTCTACTCGGCCTCTCGCTGCTCTTTCCAGCCCTGCTCGCCGCGGCGACGATGGATAAGGACATCGCGCATGTGGTCATCACCCAGTCGGAACTCGAAAACGCCAGCCGCTGGGATGAGCTGCGACGCTGGATCAATGAGGCGTCCACGCGAGGCGCGAAGAGCCTGATCCTCGAAATCAATGTCACCCAGGGCAGCGCCCAGGAGTCGCTGCCCATCGCGGAAGAGATCGCGAAGCTGAAAGTGCGCACGCTGGCCTATGTGAATACCTCTGCGGTGGCGGGTGGGGCTTTGATGGCGCTGGCCTGCGATGAAATCTGGATGGCACCCGGTTCCCGCATTGGGGCAGCACCGCCCGCCGTGCCGGAGAGCGCGGATTTATCTCCCAAAGCCCAGGACACCAAGCTGGCGGAATCCCTCGCGGTGCTCAAAGCGGGCGCACGCAGCCTCGCCAAGCTCAAAGGCCACAAGCCGGAGATCGCCGAGGCCTTCGTGGATCGCGACAAAGGCCTCGAACCTCACGCGGCGAAGGGCGAGCTGCTTTTGCTCGATGCCGACAACGCCGTGCCGCTGCTCGCCAAAGGCCTCGCCGCCGACCTGAAGGGCATCGCGAAGGATACGAAGGTCATCACGCTCACTTCCGCTTGGTTTGACCAAAAACCTGCCGCAGCTCTTAAAACCGCCGCTGAGGTCAAAACGGAGAAAAAGACCTCCAGCGGCATCTACACGGGCAAAGTCGTCGTCATCACGGTGGGCGAGGAAGATCTGATCATCCCGGCGCGGTTTGAATTCATGAAACGCACGCTGCGCCTGTGCGATGAGCAGCGTGCCGAGGCCGTGCTTTTCGATCTCGACACGCCCGGCGGCATGGCCTGGGAAACGACGACGCTCATGATGCAGGATTTGCAGAAGCTGGCGATCAAATCGCTCTCCTATGTGAACACGCGGGCCATTTCCGCCGGAGCGCTCACGGCGATGGCGACGGACACGATCTACATGGCCCCCGCCAGCAGCATTGGCGCGGCCACGCCCGTCACCGGCGGTGGCGAATCGATGGGCGAGGCCGAGCGAGCGAAGTACAACTCCGCCTTCCTCGGCATGGCCCGCGCCGCGGTGCGAGCGAAGGGCCACGACGTGCGCATTCTGGAAGGCATGATCGACATGAATGCCGGCCTCGTCATCAACGGCAAGGTCATCGTGCCGAAAGGCCAGATCATCACCCTCGATGCCGATCAGGCCACCATGCTCGTCGATGGCAAGCCGCTCCTCGCCAAGGCCATCGTAAAGAGCATCGACGACATCAAGAGCCGCGAGCTTTTGAAAGGCGAGACCCTCATCGCCGAGCCGACGATGTTTGAATGGATCGCCATCTGGGTGACGCAGTTTGCGTGGTTGCTCATCCTTGTCGGCATCGCCTCCGGCTACCTGGAGATGCAGACGCCCGGCTTTGGCCTCGCAGGCTTTGTGGCGCTCATCGCCTTCTCGATCTTTTTCTTCGGGCACTATGTCGCAGGCAGTTTGGTGGGGCACGAGACGATGATCATGACGCTGCTCTTTGTCGTCGGTGTGGTCTTGATCGGCGTGGAACTCCTCGCCGCACCTGGAACGATCATTCCCGGCCTCCTCGGCTTCCTCTGCATCATGGTGGCGCTGGTTTACACCATGAGCGGCTGGGAGATCGCCCCCGTGATGCCGACCGAAGGCAGCACGACGCCCGTCGAAAGCGGCGGCAGCTTTAATCTGGCACAGTATGCCGTGGGCCTGCGAAACTTCGCCCTCGGCGTCACTGGCGCGGGCATCCTCATCGCCCTCATGATCGCGTGGGTGCCGGAGTTGCGCCCCTTCCGTGCTCTCGTGCTCGAAGCCGCCGCTGGTGGCACCGCCGCCGATGCGCCTGCTCAACGCGATGCCGCAAAAGCCCGCATCGGCGATACCGGCATCACCCGCAGTGCTTTGCGTCCTTACGGCAGCATCGAGATCGGCGGCAGAATCATCGAAGCCGTCGCCGATGCGAATGCCTACCTCGAAAGCGGCCTCGCCGTGCGTGTCCGTGAGATCAGCGCCGGTAAAATCATCGTCGAAGCCGTCTAACCTTATGGAACTCGATCTCACCGGACCACATCGCGACGATGCCTACATGATCCTCGCCGGGCTCGTCACGCCACGGCCCATCGCCCTCGTCACCACCGTCGATCCTGAGGGCCGCGTGAATGCTGCGCCGTTCAGCTTTTTCAACGTGCTCGGTGATTCACCGCCCATCGTCGGCATCTGTCCCGGCGACCGCGAACCCGGCGTGCCGAAGGACACCGCGCGGAACATCCGCCTCACGCACGAGTTCGTCGTAAACCTCGTCGATGAAGCCATCGCTCAGCAGATGAACCTCTGCGCTACCTCCCTGCCTCCAGGAGAAAACGAACTCGCTCACGCTGGCCTCACCGCTGCGCCCAGCTCCGCCGTAAAGCCTCCGCGCATCTTCGAAGCTCCCGCCAGCCTCGAATGCCGCAGCCACAGCATCCTCGAAATCGGCGACAACCGCCTCATCATCGGCGAAGTCCTTCGCGTGCATGTGCGTGACGGCTTTTTCGATCCCGAGACCTGGCTCATCCAGCCCGGCACCTACCTCCCCATCGGCCGCATGCAGAGTCCACACTGGTATGCGAGGACGACGGATGTGTTTGAGATGCGCAGGCCGAGGTAAGGCTATCCAGATGCTTGGTTTTGCCGCCGAGGGGCAGAGGAGAAGAGAGCGCGGAGATTTTGAATGATCCGGGAAGTGCTTGCCTTGATCGCTGAAGGGCGTCTAGCGGCTCCCCTCACCTAACCTCTCCCCGCAATCTGACCAAGAACCAAGCGAACACCTCCAGCGGGGAGAGGGACAGGAAAGTGCATGGCATGACTTTAGGTGCTAACATCGCAGATCACATGCTGGCGCGGCAAAACATTTTATGCGCACCATCCGGTCCCTCTCCCCGCGAGCGGCAACCGATGACTGCATCGCATGATGCGGGGAGAAGTTAGGTGAGGGGACGCTACACAAACCGCCGCCAAGTGAACGAACGAACTTCCCGGATGAACCGCAAAGCACTGCCACCTCCGCCCCTATGCCACTCTGCGGCAGATGCGAGAGTCACATGCCAGTCTTTCAGCGCTCCCGCACTTTCCGCCAAATTTCACGCTTGCCGTCTCAGCGCTGTTTACATAGCCTCACACCTATATTCCCCATGAAAACACCAACCGCACTCCTCGCAGCCCTCGCGCTGCCTCTTGCCCTCCCGGCACAGACCATCCAGCCCGGCGGCAAATTGCCCGCTGAAACCAAAATCGCCCTCGTGAAGGTCGCCGGTGATCTCGTCGATCC
>JBEIGR010000462.1:0-4945 GCA_040381795.1 Verrucomicrobiaceae bacterium
AAAAGCAAAAGACCGCCGCCCCCAACCAAAAGGGCGACGGTCTGATGAGCGGGCGATGACTCCGCGATTCCGGTGAGGGAAAACTAGCCGATGATGAGAGCGAGGTGCTCGGGCTTCATGACGGCCACACCCCAAGCGATGCTGACATGGTAGGTCACCATGCGGAATCCAGGGTAGCAGCTGAGCTCGAAGGCGAGGCCGGTGCGATCATCCACAATGATCTCGTGGTCGGTGGCAATGTCGCCCTCGGAGGGCAGAGCCGGAAGGCGCGTGCCGATGAGAAGTGCATTGCGGCTGAAGGCGGTGTTGCGGGCCGAGGCGGCGAAGACCGTGATGGCACGGGTGGCAGCGGACTGAGCGACACGCAGACCGGGAGCGGCGAGCGTGATGCTGTCGCCCGAAGCCGGATTAGCACCCGCGAAGGAGACGGACGCGACGACGTATTTGTTGGTGTCGTTCGCGAAGGTGATGATGTCACCGGCGGCCACGACTCCGGTGCCTGCGGTGGCGAGAGGGATGACCGTCTGACCGACCGTGAAGGCGGCATTGGTGCTGGTGGCGGAAGCCATGGCACCGGCTGCTGGGGTGACGATTTGGGCGGACTCGCGGATGTCGAAGCCGTAGAGGTTGCCCAGCGTGCCTTGGCGCAGCAAGGTGGAGTCACCCCCTTCATTGACCTTGAAGAGATTGGCGGTGCCGCGCAGTGCCACACCGGCGGTGGTGTTGATCACGCAGTGGCGATCCGACATCGGAGCGCCGTTGTCGTCGAGGATCTTCTTGGCCTGCGCAAAGTCAGCCAAGACAGGCGCGGTGCCTGCGGTGGCTCCGAAGGCGCGGGAGGCACCGAGGGAGGCGGCTGACGCAATGTCGGCCTCCATCTCATTGACGAGGGTGCGGATGGCCTGAGCGATCTGGTCCTGCTGGATGGTAAGGTAACCTGCGCCGGTGTCCACGCTGCGCTGCTCCTCGCCACTCCAGGAGAACGGCGCGAAGCGGCTCTTTTGGATGGTGAAGGTGCGATTGCTGATGGTCTGATCCGCGATGGACGGCAAAGCCATGGCGGGGGTGACATTGCCAGCGGCTGCATTGGCAGGTGCCACGTGGCTGCGCATGGTGGCGTTCAGTGCGCAGCGATCTGCACGTGGATCGCGCTGGACGGCTGGCATGAAACCAGTGAGTTCACGGGAGACCACATCGAGTGCGGCGTAGGCGTCGGGGATCAGGTTTGTCAGGGTCTTGGCCATAATTTTGGGGATCTAAGATTGAGTGTGAAAGGTGAGGGTGTGGGTGTTGCTATTCGGTGAGCTTGCCTCCGGCGCGGATGAACTGAGCGCGGGCGTGAGCGGTGAGAGCTGCGAACTGAGCGCGGCTCATTTCTTTCTCGTTGGGAGTGGGAGTGCCTGCACCTTCGACGGGCTTGCCACCTTGAGCCGAGTTGGCTTGGCCGTTGGTGACGAGGGCGGTGAGCTTGTCGATCTCGGCCTTGAAGGGGGCGGTGGCGGCGGAGATGCCTGCGGTCAGCGCCGATTCAAAAAGCTTCTTCGTTTCGGGGTCTTCGAGATTCATCTCGAACTTCTGAGGCGCAGGCTTGTGGGCCTTGATGGCAGCTTCGAGTTGGTCTTCCGTTTCATCCCCTTTGACGGAGATGCCAGCAAGGGCGGTGAGGGCAAGGATCAGTTTGTTCATGATGTTGTCAGAGGGGGTGGACGCGGTGGGCGTTTCCATTTCCCGCGTGTCAAATAAAGCAGCGGGGAGCATGGTGAATTTTGCGGCCCATTCGTTTTTGAAAGCGCGGGCTTTCGTGCCTTTGATGAGTTCATCCGCAAAGCCTGCCTCGATGGCTTCCTCGCCAAAAAACCAGCTTCCGAGCTGGGCTTTCATGAGGTTGCGGATCTCATCTTCGGGCTTGCCGGTGCGCTCGGTGTAGAGCGAGACGATCCTGCTTTCAAACTGTTGGATGACCTTGGCCGCAGCGTCCATCTCGTCAGCATTCCCAAACGCTCCGCCGGTGACGCGGTGGATCATCACGCGGCCATTTTCCGCGATGCGGATTTTGTTTCCGGCCAGCATGATGACTGAGCCCATGGAGGCGGCGAGGCCGGTGATGTTCACCGTGATGCTCGCGCCGGAATTTTTCAGCGCATCGTAGATGGTAAATCCGTCATTGCAGTCGCCACCTGGGGTGTCGAGATTGAGCGTGATGTTCTTCGGCTGGCCTGCTGCTTTGAGCTGGGCGGCGAAGTCTTTGGCCGACACGCCGAAGTAACCGATCTCGTCGGTGATGTCGATGGTGAGGGAGTCGGAGCCAGCATTGCGAATTTGAAACCAGGAGCGCATGATGCGCGGCGAGTGTCAAAGATCAGGACTCCACATCCATGGCGTCAAGCTCCTGCGCGATGGTGGCTGCTGACAGGGCGGAGAGCACGCCGCTGGATGCTTGAGTGAGGCGGAGACCGAGCCCGATGACGGTGGCGATGCTGGCGGGGACTTTCACCTGGTCGATGCTTTGCCCGGTGGCCTGAGAGATGGCGTAGCGGATGTTGTCCAGCTTTTCGTCGATGGAGGCGTGACGGGTGGCGATGCCGCTGCCGCCCGTGGCTTTTTCCACGTAGTCCTCAGCGGTGGCGAGGTTGTTGTCGAGCTTTTCCATCTCGGCGCGGTGATCGCGTCCGAGATCCACGGAGGGATCGGGGTCACAAACGAAATCGATCTCGTTCCAGTCATCGACCTGCGCGAACTGGTAGAGCGGACCACCCGGCAGCATGGCGTCCCCGATGACGAACTCCCAGACCCACTGAAGGTGCGGATACAAAAGGGAGCGCATGTTTTCATAGGCGCGATTCACCTTCTGAATGATGGCCCGCGCACTTGCGCCGCCGAGGGAGCCCATGGAGAAGATCCACTCGGGCGGCATCCCGAAGTTATAAATGAAGGGCGTGGTGAGCTGCTCCAAAAGGGCGGCGAAATTTACGGCCTCGCCACTGGTGAAAAACTTGATGTCCTCATTCATGGCGAGCGGAAGCATGACGGCCCCGTCGTGGATCTCTGCAAATCGTTTTCCGGTGTCCACCGCAGGGGTTCCCTCCTGGGTGTTTTTCATGACTTGCTTCATCGCATTGGGCACCTCACCGCCGGTGGTGGTCGTGACGCCGAGCAAGCAAGCGCGGATCTTGGCGGAGTGTTTCCGCACGGCTTTGAGATCGAGCGTGTCGAGCAGATCATTGCCCGAGGTAAAAATGGCGGGGGTGCCGTGCTCTTGGCCGAAGCGGATGTTTTCTTTGAGGTGAGAGACGAAAGCGGCATCGATGTCGCGGGTGGCGGCGGCGGCATCCCATGCATTGCCCTCCAGCAGGATGCGGACGCGGGTCAGCTGGCCGAGGCCATTGTAAAGCAGCCCATCATTCCACTTCTCGGTCTTCGTGTCGTAGGAGCCGAGCGGGCTGGTGAGCTGATCGCGAGTGAAGGTCTGAAGCTGGCAGCGGCGGCGGGATTTATCCGTGAGCGGCCAGTCGCGGGTGGACTCGTCACCCTTGACCTTTTGGCAGATGGAGGAACCATCGCCCAAAATGGCAGAGAGCCATCGCGGCTGGAGTTGATAAAAGGTGCTTTCCTTTCGAAGATCGCACGCTGTGGCATTGGCCCACTTTTGGAAGAGGGCGGTGGATGCAGCACGAAAGGCGGGATTTTGCGAGGTGGATTTCATCCCGATGCCTTTGCCGATGGCTTCTTTGGGCAGCGTTTGGACGGCGTATTTGACCACTGGGATTTCATCTTGGAGAAAGCGGGAGACCTCGACGCGGTTCCGATTTTTGGCCATGCCTTCCAGTGCTTTGTTGCTCCACATGCGCTGCGGGGCGACGCGGACGGTGCCGGTGGTGGGGCCGAGGGCGTTGGTGGGGGCGAAGACCGGAGCTTTTCCGGTCGGTGCGTTGGCCTTTTTGCGGCTCATGGGTATTCAGACGTTTCGAAAGTTTCGTGTGGGGTGCCCACAAATTTGAAGCCAAACGGTTTGGCGTATTGGCTGGCGACTTCTCCGGCGATGAGTCCTTCGAGGTGCTCGATGGCTCCACGCAGCGCGAGCCGCTTTTCTTCGGGCGTGGCCCCGCGCCATTGGAAGGCTCCATTGGCTCCGTCCTTCGACGCGGCAGTGCCCTCGGCATCGCCTGCGGCGGTGAGCGCGGTGTATTCCTTCCACAGGTAAGCCTTCTGGGAGGCGTAGTCGGTGGCGGGGTAGAGATTGCGGGCCAGGAATAGCCACTCCTGGCGCAGATCGGAGACGGAAACGGGCATAACCCGAGGGCCGTGTCAATGCGTCAGAAGTCAATGAACTTGGCTTTTCTCGCGATCTGTGAGGCGAGCAAGGCGTATTTTCCGCAGTCACCGAGATGGTCATTCTGCACGCGTTTCCACAAGTTCGTCTGACGGTCTTTCATCTGTCCCATCAGTCCGGTTTTGAGTTCCATGTCGGCATCGGTGGGGAGGATGATTCGCGGGCCTTTGCCTTTTTGGATGCGCCTGCCGTAGAACTCATCTTTGAGCTGGGTGTCAGAATACGTGTAGAGTTTCACGTCTTTGTTTCGCGAGGCCGCGCGGGTTTCGTTCCACGTGCCGGTGGCTCGCGGGTCTCCTTTGACGGGCCAGAGGAATCCGCCGGAGGCATCGCACACGTCATAGACTTCCTCGGTGTTCCAACTGCTGTCCGAGTAACCTACCGAGGGATAGATGACGCTGCTGGTGCCTGCTAGGTAGTAGCCGCGAGCTTTGAGGAAATCGGGAGCGATGAGATCGCGCTCGGACGTCACCGAGCCCCAGTCGATGTAGAGGAGGTCGCCGTTTGGCATCACGGCGATGACGGCCCAGTGCGTGGCTTTTTCGCCGGGGTCCGCCGTGAGCACGGTGAACGCGGGCTGCGAGGGGATGACCCGCCGCGCATGGGTGCCGGTGA
>JBEIGR010000463.1:0-4894 GCA_040381795.1 Verrucomicrobiaceae bacterium
CGCTGCGTGAGCTCCATCTGGATCTCCATGCTGTGAAAGTGGGCGCGGTAGAGGATGGCGATGTCGTTGAGGTCACAGCCCTCGTCTTGCAGCTCCAGGATGCGCTGCGCGACGAAGGCGGCCTGCGCGGAGGAATTGTCAAGCGAGACGAGCGCGGGGAGCATGCCACGGGACTCGCGAGCGGGTTGGAGGTTCTTCGGAATCTGGCCTCGATTCATGGCGATGGCGGCATTGGCGAGGTTCAGCACCTCGGGCACGCTGCGGTAGTTCACCTCGATCTTGTGCGTGCGTGCTCGCGGCCAGTGCTCGGCGAAGTTGAGGATGTTCGACACGTCCGCGCCGCGCCAGGAGTAGATGCTTTGCGCGTCATCGCCCACGACCATGAGATTCCCCTGCGGGCCGGTGAGCAGCTCGACCATGCGACATTGCAGGCTGTTCGTGTCCTGATACTCATCGACAAGGATGAACTCGAACTGGCGGCGGTAACGCTCCAGCAGATCTTCGTTTTCCTCCAGAAGCTGCACGGTGAGCGCGAGGAGATCGTCGAAGTCCATGCAGTTGGTCTCGCGCTTCTTGTCCTGGTAGAGCTTGCGCAGCTTCAGGATGCCCTCGGCCACGCGGTCGAAGTAGGGATAGCGCGTGTCGATGATCTCTTTGAGGTCGCAGAGCGTGTTGTCGGCGAGCGAGAAGATGTCGCCAAGCACCTCCGCTTTGGGAAAGCGGTAGCTGGTGGTGTCGATGCCGCTGGCGCCGACGACGGTTTCCAGGAGGTCCTTCTGGTCCTCGCGGTCCATGATGGAGAAGCCTTTGCGATAGCCGAGGCGCTCGGCGTTGTAGCGCAGGAGGCGGTTCCCGATGCTGTGGAAGGTGCCGCCCCAGATGCGGCTGGCATCGAGGCTGACGAGCGCCTGCACACGCTCCTGCATCTCGCGGGCCGCTTTGTTCGTGAAGGTGAGCAGCAGGATGGACTCCGGCTGGACGCCATTGTCCAGCAACCACGCCACGCGGTAGGTCAGCGTGCGAGTTTTGCCCGAACCGGCACCGGCAATGACGAGCGACTGCCCCGGCGGACTCACGACGGCAGCGTATTGCTGCTCATTGAGCTCCGCCTTGAAGTCGATGCGGTGGGAGGGTTCGTGCGTGCTGTGCAGCGTATATTCGCGAGGCATTTTAGCCGGTAGCGGGCGGGGGGAGGGGTTTCAAGTTTCAGGTTCCAAGTTTCAGGTTTCAAGACGTGGGCAGTGCTGCTAGCGATGCCTCATGGAAAAACCTCTTCTCGGGACGAAAATCGGATTTGTGGGCCTCGGCAACATGGGGCGGGCGAATGCGCGGCATCTGCATGAGCATGGCGCGGAGGTGGTGGTGTGGAATCGCAGCCCGGAACCGGCCGAAGCGGCAGTGAAACTGGGCATGCGCCGAGCGGCTTCCTTGCCAGAACTGGCCCGGGAGATTGGCCCGAGCATCATTTGCATCAATCTGACGATGACGGAGGTCGTGGAGCAGGTAGTCTTTGGTCCCGGCGGGCTGATCGAGGGGCTGCATCCGGAGGCGTTGATCATTGATTTCGGCACCACGGGCGTGCCGCAGACGAAGGCATTCGCGAAACGAGTCCACTGGGTGGATGCGCCGGTCTCCGGCGGTCAGGTGGGCGCGGAGGCGGGCAATCTCACCATCATGGCCGGCGGCTCCGAGGCGGACTTTCAGCGGGCGCTGCCGGTCTTTCAGGCCGTGGGCAAGAACATCACCCACCTCGGTGCGAGCGGCAGTGGCCAGGTAACCAAGCTGGCCAATCAACTCATCGTGGCGCAGACCATCGACGCCGTGGCCCAGGCGCTGCGTCTCGCGGAGCTCTCCGGCGTGGACCCGGCGCTCGTTCGGCAGGCCCTGCTCGGCGGCTTTGCCGAAAGCCGCATCCTCCATCTCCATGGCGACCGCATGGTGCGGCGTGACTTTGCCCCCGGCGGCCGTGCGACGCTCCAGCTCAAGGACGTGCGCCTCATGTGTGAGCTGGCGGAGAGCGTGGGCCTCGACTCCCCTACCCTGCGCAACTCCCGCCAGCAATGGGAGACATTCGTCCATGAAAAAGGCCACGGTGACCTCGATCACAGCGGCCTCTTCCGTCTGTATGAGTGAGTCCTGCTTATTAGAAATTGCACCTCGACAGGACATTTCTTCCCTTCAGTATCGGCCTCGTCATGACAACTCCTCAAGACGGTAACAAAACCCTCCTGTATGGCGGGGGCATCGCGCTGGCGCTTGGATCACTTTTTGCCACTTGGGCGGCTGTGAATAGTCCGGTGCATCAAGCTCTGGCTGAGTCCAAATTCATGGACGGCCTTCCGAGTGGAATCTTTGGCAATGTAAAGGCGCGAGTCAGTGGCCTAGATTTAACGACCTCACTGGGATTCGTTTCCGTTCCGATCTGGCTTATAGCTTTGGCCGTGTGCTCAGCCTTTGTTTGCTTGCTCCTCAACCAACACAAGGCTGCCGCTGTGCCACGCATCTGTATTCTTGCTCTGCTCGTCATACCGATGGTCGTGGCAAGTATCGCCGTCATCAGCATCCTCATCCACGGAACTCTGGGAATCGGCGCTTTCCTTCTGCTGGCCGCCGGTGGGATAGGCATCCATTCAGCGTATGCCGCAAATTAGAATACTGCTTCGCTACTTCTTCGGCACCCAGCCATCCTTCAGCGTGACGGTGCGGTTGAAGACCGGCTCACCGGGCTTCGAATCGATTGGATCGGCGTAGAAGTAGGCGACACGCTCAAACTGCCAGTGCGAGCCGGGGGCGGCGTCTTTGAGTGAAGGCTCCAGTTTGGCATTCTCGAGGACTTCGAGGGAGCTGGAGTTCAAAAACTGCGTGAAGTCGCCATCCTCGCCGGCATCGGCATCGGGCGTCTCGACGGTGAAAAGACGGTCGTAGAGGCGCACCGGGGCGTCGATGGCATGACGGGCGCTGACCCAGTGGATGATGCCTTTGGGCTTCGGACGACCTTCGGGCTTCACGCCGTGGCGTGTAGCTTCGTCGTAGGTGCAGCGAAGCTCGGTGATGTTTCCGGCGGCATCTTTGACGACGTCTTTGCAGATGATGCAGAAGGCGAATTTCAGTCGCACCTCGCCGCCGGGCTTCAGGCGATGGAACCCATCGACGGGCACTTCCATGAAGTCATCGGCTTCGATGTAGATTTCACGGCAGAGCGGCACCT
Organism: Verrucomicrobiaceae bacterium; assembly: GCA_040381795.1. Taxonomy (GTDB): domain Bacteria; phylum Verrucomicrobiota; class Verrucomicrobiia; order Verrucomicrobiales; family Verrucomicrobiaceae; genus Prosthecobacter. The sequence continues at coordinate 3,209 of JBEIGR010000463.1, forward strand.
GACGCGTGCCTGCCGTGGGGTCTTCGGGATGATTGGCGGACTCGAAATACTCCACTTTGTCTTCGGGGTAGTTTTCGATGACGACCTTGATCGGGCGCAGCACGCCGTAGGCACGGCGGGCGACTTTGTTGAGGTCCTCGCGAATGGCGTGATCGAGCAGGGCGATCTCGGTGAGCGAGTTGAACTTCGTGAGCCCGATGGTTTTGCAAAAGCTGCGAATAGCGGCGGGCGTGATGCCGCGACGGCGCATGCCGCTGATGGTGGGCATGCGTGGATCGTCCCAGCCGCTCACGAGGCCTTCTTTGACGAGGCGGAGCAGCTTGCGCTTGCTCATGACCGTGTAGCTGAGGTTCAGACGGGCAAACTCACGCTGATAAGGGCTGCCGGGCAGGCCGTCGATATTGTTGATGAGCCATTCGTAGAGCGGGCGATGCACCTCAAACTCAAGCGTGCAAAGGCTGTGCGTGATGCTTTCGAGCGCATCGCTGAGCGGATGCGCATAGTCATACATCGGGTAGATGCACCAGGCATCGCCGGTGCGGTGATGATGGGCGTGGAGGATGCGATACAGGGCCGGATCACGCAGGTGCATGTTCTGCGAGGCCATGTCGATCTTCGCCCGGAGGACTTTTTCGCCTTCCTTGAACTCGCCTTTCCGCATGCGGCGGAAGAGGTCGAGGTTTTCCTCCGGTGTGCGGGCGGCGAAGACACTGCGAGTGCCCGGCGTGGTGAGCGTGCCGCGATTCAGGCGCATCTCCTCCTGCGACTGGTCATCCACATAGGCGAGTCCTTTGCTGATGAGCTGCTCGGCGAAGAGGTAGAGCTTCTCAAAGTAGTCGCTGGCAAAAAACATGTGCTCGCCCCAGTCGAAGCCGAGCCACTTCACGTCGGCCTGGATGCTCTCGACGTATTCGACCTCTTCCTTCGTGGGATTGGTGTCGTCAAAGCGCAGGTGGCAGCGGGCATTCGGCGCATGCTCCTGGGCGAGGCCGAAATTCAGGCAGATGCTCTTCGCATGGCCGATGTGGAGGTAGCCGTTAGGCTCCGGCGGGAAACGGGTGATCACCTGGCCGCCATGGCGTCCTTCCGCCAGATCGGCAGCGATCATTTCGCGGATGAAATCGAGAGAAGCGGGGGCGTTGGAGGCAGGGTCGGACATGGAGGGTCGGAGTTTGGGCACAAACGAGGAAGTTTAAAGTTCCAAGTTTCAGGTTTCACGGGGATGCCGCTTCCGCTGAAGGCTTCGTGACCGCTCAAGGCAGCACGACCAGGCCTTCCCTAGCGGCCAGCTCACCCTGACGAAGATCAAAGGACAAAAAGCCGGATGCCTTCAGATGAAGAGCGGAGGCAACATGAAGGATATCCAGCGCCCCAAAGGCCGCGTTTGTCGTGTGATGCTGGCTCAGCCTCGCGGCGGCAGTAAAGAGCTGATGCTCGGAAATGCCTCGTTGGTTTAAGATGCCTTCCAGCCTCGCTCTGCGGATGCCTTCAGGGGCTAGCCTGCCTTCCACAGGGCGAATCTCACGAGCAACCACTAGCGCACGGACCGTGTTTTCGGCTTCAAAAACGCCAAGCCGCGTCACCGTGAGTATCGGTCCCTGTTCTGCACGCCACCATTGCCACGCTCGCTGCCAGTGCTCATCCTCCCGCACAAACAACGCCACAATGAAGCTGGCGTCCGCGTAG
>JBEIGR010000464.1:0-4889 GCA_040381795.1 Verrucomicrobiaceae bacterium
CGTGGCGGCATGGGAGCGGTTTATTGTGGTGTGCAGATTTCTTTGGAGCGCCGCGTCGCCATCAAAATCCTGCCGCCCTTGCTCCAGGAGCATGATGCTTCCTTCGCTCTCCGCTTTAAACAGGAGGCCCGTGCCATGGCCCAGCTCAATCATCCCGGCATCGTCTCCGTCTATGACTTTGGCGAGATGCAGGACGGCACGCTCTACTTCATCATGGAGTTCATTGATGGCACCGATGTGGCCCGCATGGTGCATCAGCAGGGTCGGCTCTCCTCCGCGCATGCCATGGCCATGACCGCGCATGTTTGCGATGCGCTGCAATACGCCCACGAAAACGGCGTGGTCCATCGCGACATCAAACCGGCGAACATCATGGTCGGTCACGATGGCCGCGTGAAGGTGGCGGACTTCGGTCTCGCCAAATCCTTCAATAGCGGTCACACCAGTCTCACGATGACCGGCCACGTCATGGGCACCCCGCACTTCGTCGCCCCCGAGGCGCTCACCCTCGGCAGCAGCGTGGATCATCGGGCGGACATTTACGCTATGGGCGTCATGCTCTACCAGATGCTCACCGGACGGCTGCCACAGGGCATTTTCGAGATGCCCAGCCTGCTCGTGAAAGGCCTCGATCCCCGCTATGATCTCATCGTGGCCTCCGCCATGCGGGAAGATCGAAACGCACGCTATCAAAGCATCCGCGAGATGCGCCGGGCACTCGATGGCATCATCACGCAGCCCATCTACGTCCCCACCAAGCCTACGCCCGCCTCTCCGGCGCTCGCCACCATCCCTGCCGGGCCACCCGCCAAGCAGCCGACATCCCCGCGCCGCATTCAGACACCACCCGCCAAGGCCTCCTCCAATGCTGGCACCTGGTGGCTCGGCCTGGCCACCCTTCTCTTCATCGGCGGCATTGCGTGGCTGAAGTTCAATAGCCAGCCCTGGTCGCCGGATGCGTCACTGGCTGCGAAAACCTCGTCTTCCTCGTTTCCGGTCACGCCGCCGAAAATTGACGACTCGATCCGCCTTCCCCTCCTCTCCAGCGGCGGCATGAGCCGTATGGGCGGCTATCGCCCTCAAAGCACGAAAACTTCCCCCACCACGCCCGCCTTGATTCGAAAGGCTCCCACCGGACTTTCCCAAGCCGAGTACGGCAGCCTCAAACTAGGGCCAGCCTCCTCGCAGCGTGAGCACGCCTTCATCATCGACCAGCCAGACAGTCTCAAACCTCGCCTCTTTGTGGATAGCAACGCCGATAGCGACCTCACCAACGACCCGCCTGCCAAGTGGGAACGCCGCACTTATAAAAAAGACGACGGCAAGGAAGAATTCTCCGCCAGTGGCTCCTTCTCGATTGAACTCGCCATGCCGGGTGAAGCGCCCCTCACCGTGCAGCTTTCCGCCTACCGCTTCGGCACCGGTATGGCGAACCGCCCACAAAAAGTCCTCCTCTACTACTCCGACTACGTCCGTGCTGGCACCATCACTCTCGCAGGGACGTCCATCCCAGCCCTGCTTTGCGATGACGACTGCAAAGGAGACTTCAGCGCTGCCTCCAGCAGCCTCCGCCTCGATCTGAATGGCGACAAACGCTACGACTGGCGTGGCGAGACGTTCAAGGTGAAGGACGCTTTCAACATCGGCGGCACCAATTACGAACTCGCCGATCTCACCCCGAGTGGTGCAGGCTTCCGCATCATCCCATCCTCTCGCTCTGCTCCTGAATCCAAACCGCTCCCAACACTCGAAACCAGCAAGCAATCACTCCCCTTCGATGCCACCACGCTCGACGGCAGCAAGATCGCCATGCCCTCGACCTACAAGGGCAAGGTGCTCCTCCTCGACTTCTGGGCCACCTGGTGCCCGCCGTGTGTCACTGAGGTGCCGCATGTGGTCGCCGCTTATCAGAAACACCGCAGCGCCGGCTTTGAAATCCTCGGCATCAGCTTGGATGAGGACAAAAACAAGCTCACCACCTTCCTGAAGGAGAAAAACATCATCTGGCCGCAGGTCTTTGACGGCCAGGGATGGAAGGCAGCCATCGCCAAGCTCTACAACGTCCAGTCCATCCCCGCCACCTACCTCATTGATGGCGATACCGGGCGCATCCTCGCCGTCGGTGCTCGTGGCACCGGCCTAGAACCCGCCATCGCCAAAGCCCTCGCGGAAAAAAAACGCTGATCAGGTGCAACCGGCCGCCACGGCTTCCGAATCTGCTCTTGTCACCCACACTCCTCCTTCCATGAAAACAGCACTTCATCGCCTCCTCCTGCTCCTCAGCCTCACCTTTCTCGCCACCCCGGCCTCCGCGGCCCTGGAGGAGATCATTGGCACCTGGAAGCGGGCGGATGGCTCCATCGTCGAGTTCCGGCCGGATAGTACCATATTCACGAAGGACGCCCAGGTGGGCACCTGGCAAAAGCTGCGGGAATCACGCCAGTATGTCGTGCGCATGAATGGGGCCGTGGGCTACTACTTCCAGACCACCCTCGGCAGTTACCAGCGAAAGCTCACCATGCGGCACAGTGGCAATGGCAACGGCACCACCATCGACCGCATCGACAACGGCCCCGTGCAGAACCCTGATGTGCCGGACGAGCGTGCCGCCCAGGAGCTGGAGTTCACCGATCTGGAAAACCATATCGAGTCCCTCAGCGCCCGCGCCGCCCAGCTCTGGGCCGAGGCGGCGGAGGCGCGGCAGAAGCACGAAATCGCCCGTGCCTTGGGCAAAATCAGCGGCTGGATTCCCGTGGCGCAAAAGAAGGAACAAGAAGCCAAAGCCGCCGAAGCTGGCATCAACGGAGCGAAGAGCCGCCTCGCCGCCCTGGAAAAAGTGCTCGGCAAAACCTCCCGCATCAGTCAGGCCAGCCCTGCCTCGCAACCCGTCATGCCCCAGGCCCCCGTTGGCATGCCCGGCGCGGCTGGCTTCCCACCGGGCGTCTTCCCACCCGGATTCGTCCCCGGCACACGCTTCAATCCCAACATGCGCCGCTAACTCAACAAGCGGGTTTCGGGGGGACGCATCTCCAAACGACGCACTTCCTCTATCCATCCTCTTCACCTCGGTGCCTCAAAAGTGCCGAGTGACAAAAAAGTGGAGACACTTGGCATCGAAAATGGGTATGAAGTTCTGGACCGATGGCGTCCGATTCCTTCATGAGTTCTCCCACCCCATCTGGCGGCCGCTGGCAGCCTCCGACTCCGGAAGAGCTGCAGGCCATGCTGCCCAAGTATGAAATCACCCGACTGGTGGGCCACGGCGGCATGGGAGCGGTGTATCACGGCAGCCAGCCGATGCTGGAGCGTGCCGTAGCGGTGAAAATCCTACCTCCGAGCCTGGAGGCCAGTGATCCGACTTACGGTCAGCGCTTTCGCCAGGAGGCCATGGCGCTGGCCAAGCTGAACCATCCCGGCATCGTGCTGGTGTTTGACTTTGGAGCCACAGCGGACGGGCTGCTCTACATCGTGATGGAGTATGTGGATGGCACGGATGTAGCCCAGATGCTCGCGCAGCAGAAGCGGCTCGCGGCCAAGGATGCCGTGGCCATCACGGCCCATGTCTGCGATGCCCTCGCCTACGCTCATGCGCGTGGCATCATCCATCGCGATATCAAACCGGCGAACATCCTCGTGGGATACAATGGTGCGGTGAAAGTGGCAGATTTCGGCCTCGCCAAGGCACGGCATGATGGAGCCAGCCTGACGCAGAGCGGGCACGCCATGGGATCACCCCACTATATCTCTCCTGAGGCCCTCGCGGTCGGCGCTACGGTGGATTCGCGGGCGGACATCTACTCACTCGGCGTCATGCTGCATCACATGCTCACGGGGGAGATTCCTCGCGGCATTTTCGATCCAGCCTCGCAAAAAGTGCAGGATCTGGATTCGCGCTATGACGCGATCATTGCCAGAGCGATGCAGAATGATCCCGCCGAGCGCTTTCCCGATGTGCAGGCCATGCGCAGGGCGCTGGATGCCATCCTCACCCAGCCGGTGGTGAAAGTGGACCCCGCATCGGCGCAGGCTCCCGCAGCTTTAAACACCGCCGCACGGCCTCAGCGCCATGCCTCGGCCCCGCAGCCGATTCGGCGGATGATGCCCGTGCGCCCGCCACCGCCGCCGCAGACAGATTGGGGCTTTTGGCTGCCGGTGCTCGGTGCCATGGCTGCCCTCGTGGCCTTTGTTGCCTGGATGAAATGGCCGGTGACGGAGAGAAAAACGGCGCGTCATCTCGAAGCGGAAGCGCTGCCGATCATCGAGACCACCGGCGGCAAAGCTGAGGTGCGCAAGGATGTGGCGGGCTTCAAACAGGCGGTGTGGAGCGGTGGCGGTCACCTGTGGTGGGGGAATGGCAAAAAAGGGGATCGTCTTCGTCTTCGTCTCCCGGTGGAGGAGGCCGGGAGGCAGCGCCTGCGCCTGCTCTTCAGCGTGGCGGAAGATGGTGGCATCGTGGATGCCACACTTGATGGCCGGGCACTTCCCGGATCACCTTTCAATCTGCATGCTTCCGATCTGACGCTGAATGGGATGCTCGACGCAGGCGTGTGGGATCTGACGGCGGGGGATCACGAGCTCGAATTCACCCTCGCTGGCACCCATGGAAAAGCCTTTTCGTTTGGCGATACCTGCGTGGGCCTTGATTGCCTGCGATTAGAGCCGCTGGTGATGCCGGTGCCAGTCGTCGCAGCGGGCACGGACCTCGCACCGCTCGCGAGAGCCAGTGCGTCCTACTGCTTTGGCAATGATAACGTGCGGCAGATGAGCCGTGGAAATTACCAGCCCGGCCATCGCTCGAATGACATGACGAAGCCGCGCTTCACCTGGCATCCGCAAAAGCACGCCCAGCAGTGGGCGCAGTATGAATGGGACGAGCCACGCCTCATCGC
>JBEIGR010000465.1:0-4867 GCA_040381795.1 Verrucomicrobiaceae bacterium
ACCTTCGCCATGGCCTTGGTGGCTTTGTCTTCGAGTGATTTGGTCGCTTTAGCGGTTTTGGTGCGGAGTTCTTCGATGGCGGCATCGCGTTGCTCGCGGGCGGTTTGGGTGACGCGGGCTTTGAATTCGTCCTGCTTCTCGCCGGGATTGGAGTAGGCCTCCAAAAGCGGGCTGTAGAAGACTTCGAGCGTGTGATTGGCATACACCCAATCAGTGAAGTCCTTTTTGATGCTCGTGTAGGTGCTGGATTTCAACGCCGGACCGGGCAGATCGGCGTAGGCGGCATTTTCCTTCGGCTCACTTTCGAACTTGGAGAGGTCGTCGTCCTTCGGGATGTCCACGAACTTGTCCCACAGCACTTTTTGCTTCTCGATGTCGATCTGGTTCACCAGCGTGACGATGCTCTTGCCGCTGATTTTGCGTTTGGCGTCATCAAAGACCACCGTGGCGCTGCGCAGCATGCACGGCGTGTAAGTGATGCTATGGCCGTCTTCGTCGCTGGGCTGGAAAAGCTCGCTGGTGTCTTCCGGCAGCTTCGGACGCGTGGTGTTGCGATCGGCGCTGGAACTGCTGGCTCCGGGCGGGGCGAAGCCATCGTCTTCGGCGGCGGCTTTTTCTTCCTTCGCCGGGCGGATCGGGTCCATGAGGGCTTTGATCTGATTGCGAGCGAGCGGGCCGCTGAGGTAGCTCAAAATCCAGCGCACATGGAAAACCACCGGCGCATCCTCGTGGACGTTGTTCATGAGGAAAACGCGGGCACCGAGACCGGCAAGGGTTCGCTCCATGAGTTGGCGATCAAATTTGCCACCGGCGGTGTTGGCGGCGCCTTCGAGGCCGTCGAGCACGCGCATCTTATCCCGCTCCGTCTGCAAGCGCCCCAGCCACCAGGTGCCAATGTTTGCCAGCGCCTTGTAATCGAGGTCAGCAGGGTTCTGCGTGGCCAAAAGGATGCCAAGACCAAAGGCGCGAGCCTGTTTGAGCAGGATCATCATCGGCTTCTTCGAGGGCGGCATGGCCGTGGGTGGAAGGTAGCCAAAGATTTCATCCATGTAGAAGAGCGCACGCAGGGAGGTGGTGCCCTGCTGCGTGCGCATCCAGCCGAGGAGCTGATTCAGCAGCAACGAGACGAAGAACATGCGCTCCGTGTCGCTCAGGTGGGCGATGCAGAAGATGGTCACGCGGGGCTTCCCTTCCTTCGTGTAATACATGCGCTGGATGTCCAGCGGCTCGCCTTCGAGCCAGGTGCTAAAGCCGGGGCTGGCGAGGAGGTTGTTCAGCTTCATAGCCAGCGGCGTGCGCTTGGCCTCCGGCATGAAGCTTTCGAGATCGACAACGCCGATTTTGCGGATCGGTGGCTGCTGGATGTGACGCACGAGATTTTCCAGCGTGAGGTTTTGCCCCTTCTTCCAGCAATGCGCGACGATGTTGCACAGTAGGATGTGCTCAGGCGACTGAATTGGGTCCGCCTTGATGTCCATGAGGCCGAGCATCGACGAAACCGTGCTCTCGATACGATCCGCGAGCGCCTCCGCGTCGTCCGTGACCTCCGCTGGCGGGCAATTCAGGGAGCTCAAAATGGAAACCGGCAGCCCCGCGTTGCTACCCGGCGTGTAGATGGCCATATCGACGGTCTCGCGCAGCTTTTTGATGCGGTCCGCGCTTTGTCCCCAATCGCCGAGGCCTTTCTGCCACGTCGCAGCCTGCGAGGCGGCGTATTCATCCGGCGACTGACCTTTACGGCGAGCTTCGTCTTCATTGATCCACGGACGAAACTCCTGAGCGCTGAGATTCGGAAACGAGAGCAGTGCATTGCCGAGATCTCCCTTCGGGTCGATGGCGATGAGCGGCACGCCGTCGATAGCGGCTTCTTCCAGCAAGGCGAGGCAGAGGCCCGTTTTGCCGCTGCCCGTCATGCCGAGCACTACCCCATGCGTCACGAGATCCTTCGAATCATAGAGCACGAGGTCGTCTTTGATGGCTCTGGCTTCGAGATCGTATTCGCGGCCGAGGTAGAAGCTGCCTAGCTTTTCGTATTGATCAGGTGTGATGGGCATGGCTGTTGAGGAAAAGGTACCGCAGGATGGCGGAGACATGACGAAATGGGAACCAGAAAATCCGATGGACGAGAAGGTTCAGTGCCGACTTTCCAACCACCGTGCCACAGCGAGTGACATCTGGCGGATCAGTTCATCGCCATGCACCGGGCTGGCGTGCCCGGCATTCACCGCGAGAGCGAGCAGGTAGCAGGGACCGTTTTGAGCACGGGCGTCGATGCAGGCAACATCGAGAGCATAATTGCTGATGAGGCCGGATTTGTGAAAGTAGCGTGCGGCTGGGAAAACCGTCTCCGCCGCGCCCTTCCAAGCGGAGGGGCCGGAGTCGGCGCCGCGAGTTTCAAGGCCGGTGAAGCCACCGCCGCCTTCACGAAGAAAGCGGGCCTGCTCGCTGGTGATGTGGAAGCGTTCCGATGACTCGATTTGATCGTGAAACATCACACGGCGCAGCGTTTCGCACAGCTCGCGGGTGGTGGTCATATTGCCGGTCTTCGAGTCAATGATGGTGCAGCCACGCTCCGCGGCATAAGAGCGGCCCTTCCACTGATGCGTGAGGGTGACGCCGGGATGCACGACGCGTTGCGGCTCCTCGCGAATGTAAACCCAAGGCCGCGCGGCGGTGTAGCCACGCATGAGCGCCGTCTTTGGAAAACCGCGTGCGGCGGTGAAGAAGTGCTCGTGCAGCCGATCGATGCCGGTGAGACGCAGCAGCAGCGTGTAGTCCTCATTCGATGAACAGCGGAACACTTCCGAGATCATCTCGCGGGGCGTGCGGGCCACATCGGTGATCCAGCGGCCATCTTTGTCCTGATGCAGAAAGGTCAGCTCGGCATCCAGATCGATGCCCTGCTCGTTCAGCAACTCGATGGCCGCGATGGCCGCAGGCAACTTGATGGTGCTGGCGGGCCAGAAATCCGTCTCGCGCCCCTTGTTTCGATAGTCATGCCACTCGCAGGTGGTTTTGCCTTCCACCTCCTTCACCAGGCATAGCGTGCCCCATTTGCTCAAACTGGGTGCCACATCATCCAGCGCTGTATCGAGCGATGGATCGGCAAAAGCGACGCAGGAGGTCATAAACAGGGAGAGACGAAGCAGACGCATGGATTGGAGATCGTTTGTGAGGCACAAAGCCCTGCTCAAGCAAAATGGCAACGGCTCTAAGCCTGCCTCATCGCCGTGCTTTATCGTCCCTCTCCCCGCGAGACTTTCTCGCCAAACTTCTTTGTGCGATGCGGGGAGAGGTTAGGTGAGGGGCGGATACGAACGGCGATCACACGGAGCCAGCTCCAGTCACCCCACCCCTCACCCCGGAAGTTTTTCGATGTTCAGTTCATGCGATCCGCCGGGGGGAGTGAGCCTGAATGCGACTGACAAGTTGGCTTCGGAGCTTTCCAGTTTCACCCTGGGACGGTTTGCGGCATGGTGCCGTATCGCCATGCCCGAAACATCCGTTCCCGTCCCTGCTACCGCCGAGTCACCGCGTCGTGGAGGAGGCTGTTGGAAGTGGGGCTGCCTTTCGCTCATTGTTTTCATCCTCGCAGGCGGAATTCTCGCTTGGCGACTGGTGGATCGAGGATTCGATTTTGCGAGTTACGGCCTGCACTGGCTGGCGGAGCTGCCTGGCAGGCTCAGCCACACGCACATCACCGAGACCTTCCGCCAGGAGGTCACGCGGGTCGTTTCCACCGATGGCGATGTGCTGGAGCTAGCCACTATGGAGACCAGCGAGACAGTGACGAAGGCGGACTCGCTGACGGTCTTCAACGACCTCGTTTACCTCGGCACCACCGAGAGCGAGATCCGCGTGCCGGTGGTGTATCGCTTTCACTTAAAGCTCTCCGACGACTGGCGTCTCAGCGTCAAAGACGGACGCTGCATCGTCATCGCCCCAGCGATCCGGCCTTCCCTGCCCCCGGCGATCCGCACCGATGGCATGGAAAAGAAAACCGAGGCTGGCTGGCTGCGCTTCAATGCCAGCGAGAACCTCGACAAGCTCGAAAAAGACCTCACGCCCATGCTGGAAAAGCGGGCAGGCTCTCACACACAGATCCCCGCCGTTCGAGAAAACTGCCGCACTTCCGTGGCCAAATTTGTCCGCACCTGGCTACTGCGTGAATCCGGCTCCGATGGCTCCATCAAGGACATCGTCGTCATCTTCCCCGACGAGCCGGAGGTCAAAGAAGCCGAGACCGCCGCGGCCAAACTGCCCGCGCATCCCGTGATCGAAAGTCCGGTGCATTGAGCAAACCCGCTCACTTTGCGCTTGGCACGCCGCCGCGAGTCTCTAAGACATGCGGCCCATGAATCCCACCACCGCCCTCCTCGCCAGCGCCGTTTGCGGCTACCTCTGCGGATCGCTGCCGTTTGGTTATTGGGCAGGCAGGCTGCGCGGAATCGACATCCGCCAGCATGGCAGCGGCAACATCGGCGCCACGAATGTCATCCGCGTGCTCGGCAAGCCCATCGGCATCCCCGTTTTCCTGCTAGATATGCTCAAAGGCTGGCTGCCCGTCTTTCTCGCCGCGCATTGGATGAGCAGCACCGGGGCGACGGACGAGATGATCTCCACCGCCAAGGTCGTCGGCGGCTTTTCGGCCGTGCTCGGACACATGTACACCTTCTGGCTCTCCTTTAAGGGCGGCAAAGGCATCGCCACCACGGCGGGTGTGCTCCTGAGTTTGTCGCTCGCCGGTTTCGCCGGTGCCGTGGCTGTGTGGGTGGTGGTATTTTTTGCCACCAAGTATGTCTCGCTGGCTTCCATCACCGCCGCGCCCGCCGTGCCCGCCGTGATGGCATTCATGATGTGGCGTCAG
>JBEIGR010000466.1:0-4860 GCA_040381795.1 Verrucomicrobiaceae bacterium
CCGTGAAGACCTCGAAGGGGATCGATGCGATGCCGAGGTCGCCGATGCGGAAGGCCTGGATGACGGCTTGTACCGTTTCCGGCTTTGCATCGCGTGCGGCGAGCGTGCGCTCGGCATACGGCTGCTCCAAGCGATGCGTGGGCGTGGCGTCCTTCGGTTTGGCGAGAACGCCCTCGGCCCAGGCGATCATCTCCGGTGTGGGACGACGCACGGCGAGCTCCAAATCGCTCGCGGCGGCTTTCAGCGGCACCCAATCTTGATGCTTCAGCGTCTCGCGAACACGCAGCACTTCCTGCGCGAGGTCGCCGGCGACAAGTTTAATCTTCTCGTAGGGCTCGCGTTTCACGGCGGGAGTTTTGCCGCTGTAGTCATTATTGTTCACGTCGCCGCAGGGACCATTCGCCAGGATGCCGACACAGGGTGCTCCGACCTTTTCTTCGATGCGACGGCAGAATTCGCCGAAGTAATCTGCGGATAGATCCTCTTTGTTCACGCCGCCGACGTAGTGCAGCCAATAATTGGCCATCAGCGCGATTTGGCGTCCGTCCGTGGCCTGCACGGACAAACAATAAACCTCAGGATTCGTCGGCCCGGCAGGTCCGGCGAGTCGTTGGCGCAGCAGGCTGCTCGGATTCATCACCGCGCGATCTTTGCCGCCGAAGGGGTTGTCATTCGTGACGCCTTCTTTAAGCAACCAGCGCCGATTGAAGACATGCTGCGGTAGCTTGCCCGTGCCCCACGCGATGCGGGCTGGCTCGAGGTTGTTCAGCGCACGCTTCACGCCATCCACCACGCGGGAGATGATGAAGCTGCGGTAATCGAGTGAGGGATCTTTGTTCGTGATGGCCGAGACGCTGGAGTGCGTGTGCGTGCCGGAGAACATCATGTTTGCCGCCGGGATGCCTGTGGCGGCTTCCAGCTTCTTCTTTGCCTCGTCCCAAACATCGCGCCCGAGCGAAATCGTATCCGCCACGGCAAAGGCGAGCTTCGTGGTGCCATCATCAAGCACGAGGCAGCGCACGTGCAACTCGTCGTGCACATGCTTCGCGATGGGGCGCGGCGCGAAGTTTCCCACGATCTCCATGCCCAGCGGCGGCGTGATGTTGCTGGTGGCGGCCCCGGCTTTGAAGACAGGCTTTACCTCCGCTACTGCCAGAGAATGAAGGAGGACTAACGAGGCAAGGAGGATGTATTTCATGGAGTGTGCGTTCATTTCAGCTTGGCAAAAAGTTCCTCCAGACCCGCGATTATCTTCGTGGAAGCGTCTGCTTCGAGGCAGCTTGAGCGGGCTCGCCAGGTTTCATAGCCGCCGAGGGCGTGGTGTTCAGGCGTCGGCAGGTAGCCGTGGTAAGCATTGGCCAAAGAGACGGTAAAAGTCGGCGAGTGACGCTTTTTCAGTTCCAGACCGATCTCGACGAACACCTCGGCGGGAATGGCCGAGACGTGAAGATCGCCGATTTTCATGATTTGGAGCGGTGCAGAGACATGAGCAGGAAAATCGACCAGCAGCACGGTTTCACGCGCATAGACCTGCTCCATCGTTTCCATGCGTGGAGCGAGTTTGGAGGTCTTCATCACCTCGCGGGCCTTTTCGACCTCATCTTTCGTCGGAATGCGCAGACCGAGCGTGATTTCCTTCTGTGCGACGGCGAGCGGAGCGGGGTCTGCGTGCTTCACATTCTTCACCGCCGCCGCAACGGCTTGGGCGACATCGTTGGCGACGATCTGGATGCGGCCATACGGCGGTTCTTTGGCCTGACCACCGCGGAAGTCGATGTTGTTGATGTCGCCGCTGGTGCCGTTCGACATGATACCGACAAAATTCGGCCCTGCCCCGAGCAACTGGCCGATCTTCACCGCGAACGCGCCGAAGTAGTCCGCCGAGATGTGCCCTGGGCCAACGCCACCGACGTAATGCAGCGAGTAGTTCGCCAGCAGCGCGATCGGTTTGCCGTCGGCGCTTTGCACACTGATGAAACAGACTTCGGGATCAGTGGGACCGGCGGGTTCGACGAGGTTTGGGTTGTTGATACCGGGATTGGTCTTCACCTGATCCGTCGTGACACCCAGCGGTGTCGCAGGAATACCGCCGGGCTTCATCTTCCAGCGGCGATTAAAAACCTGCTGCGGCACCGAGGCGCTGCCGTGTCCGATTTTGGCAGGTGCGAGGTTGTTCAGCGCACGTCGCACACCATCGGCGATGCGCCGGGCGACGAAGCGTTGATAAATTGGGTTTGGCTCGCTCTGGCCGACGGCTTGCAGGGTCCCACAGGAATGTGAATGCGTGGCGGACATCATCATGTTCTCCATCGGCAGACCAGTGGCTTCATTCACCATCTTCTTCGCTTCATCAAAGATGCCGCGACCAATCACACAACTGTCCGCGACGACAAACACGAGCTTCGTTTTGCCGTCATCGAGCGCGAGGCAGCGCGCGTTGAGTTCATCGTGAATGACAGTGGCCTTACCATCTTGAAAGCCACCATTGATCGAGCTGCCGAGTTCCGGTGTGATGTTGCTGGTGGCTGCTCCAGCGCGGAATTCAGCGGCGTGCAGGGTGGAGGTTGCGAAGACAAGGTAGGCGATGAAGCTGAGTTTCATGCGAGTCTTACGGCACGAAACGCTCGAACTTGATCAAATCAGCTCGCGGATCGGCAGCGCACCGTTTTCGACGAGGTAATGCGGGCGGCCTTTGGTGTCGGTCACGGTGGTGGTGGCCACGTCGATGCCGAGATTACGATACAGCGTGGCAAAGACCTCTGCGAAGGTCACAGGGCGGCTGTCGGCTTCACCACCGAGGCGATCCGTGGAGCCGATGACCTGCCCCATCGGCATGCCACCGCCAGCGAGCAGTGCCATGGCCACACGCGGCCAGTGATCGCGACCGACTTGCTTGCTGATGATCGGCGTGCGGCCGAATTCACCCCACACGAGCACGGTGACGTCTTTGTCGAGGCCGCGCTGATGCAGATCCTCAACGAGCGCGGTGATGCCTTTGTCAAAGATGGGGAAGTCTTCGCGTTCGCGGGAGAAAATGTCGTTATTGGCTCCGCCGTGCCAGTCCCACTTGCTGTAGTTGACCGTGACGACACGCGCACCCGCCTCGACAAGCCGGCGTGCGGTCAGAAAGCTTTGTGGCACACGCGGCGCGCCGTTTTCGTCGATACGCTTCACGGTGTCGCCGGTGCCGTAGCGCTCGACCAGGCGCGGGTCTTCTTTGGAAAGGTCGAGCGCGTCAGCGAGCTTTGACGAGGTGAGCACGCCCATGGCCTGCTGCGTGAAGGTGTCCATCGCCTCCATTTTTCCGCTCGCATCAACGTCGCGGCGGAAGTTGTCGAAGCTCGTGAGCAGCTTCGCGCGATCAGAGAGACGGTCATAGGTGATGCCTTGCAAGGTGAGGTCGCCACGACTTGGCCCCATGTGACGGAAGGCATCGCTGGCGGAGCCGAGCAGGCCGGGGCCGGGCTCGTTGTAGGGCCCATGCGTGCAGTCGTAGCACATGCTGACGAAAGGCGGCACGGAGGGATCAAAGGCTCCCTGCAGCTTGCCGACCACACTGCCGAACTGCGGCCAGCCGCCGGGCGGGACCGTGCCTGCGCGATTGGGGAAGCCGGTGTAGCACTGAATCGCGTCGTGACCGGCCTGCGCGCCGACGAGCGAGCGGATGATGGTGAATTTGTCCATCATCTTCGCCATGCGCGGGAAGAGCTCGCAGATCTGAATGCCATCCACATTCGTGCCGATGGGCTTGTGCGGTCCGGCGATCTCACGTGGAGCATTCGGCTTCAAATCGAACATGTCCTGATGCGGCGGACCGCCGACGAGATAGATGAGGATGACCGACTTGTGCGAGTTGCGGATGCCCGCCTGGTTTTCCAGCGCCATCAGCTTCGGCAAAGACAGACCGAGGGAGCCGAGACCGCCGACTTTGATGAAGTTGCGACGTGACACCCCATCACAGAAGGCGCTGCGTTTTTCGGCGGGAGCTAGAATCTTGAGCATGGCAGGTGCGGCGTTGGAATCCTAACAAGTAGCGAACTCGTGCCCGCTTTCTTTCGGCGGGCAGACAACTCACTACTTCCAGAAATCACGCACCACGCGCTCCCACTCGTCGGCGAGCACCTGATGGCCGGAGTAGGTGGGATGCACGTCGTCCCAGATCCAGTGAATGGCCGGGGCACGCTTGCAGGCGTCGTCGAGCGCCTTCTGGAAAGGCACGAGCGCTGCGCCGTGCTTCTTCGCCAGTTTTGCGACGATTTGCTGCCGCTGCACGATGTCGGCATTCGGGCTGCCGTTCGGCGGTGTTTTCGCGAGGTGGTTCACGACAAAGGGTTCGCACAGCACAAGCTTGATCCCCGGATTCGCGGCCCTGGTGTCGGTGAGGACCTTGTCATAGACTTGCTCAAATTGATCCATGGGGACGCCTTTGCCTTTGTCATTCACACCGATGAGGATGCTCAGGATGTCGGGCTTCAGATCGAGCGTGTCCTTCTGCCAGCGCTTCTCCAGGTCGAGCACGGTGTTGCCGCTGATGCCGCGATTGATGAAGGTGAGATGGCTCGCCGCCATCGCGCTGCCGAACTTTGCAGCGATGACAAAGGCGTAACCATGACCAAGGATATGGTTAGGGTCCGCACTGCGACCGCGATTGCCATCTGTGATCGAATCACCCTGAAACAGGATGCGTGCGCCGGGAGCGAAGGCCGCGAGGGGATCGACGGCGTGAGAGCAGGAAGCAAAAACAAGGAGGTTGAGCGCGAGAAGAAGAGAAGGGCTTTGCCACATGGGGATCAAACGCTGACATCAAAGCATTCTCATCGGTGATCTGATCAAGGCACCAGCGGCACGATCTCCCGCGCC
>JBEIGR010000467.1:0-4847 GCA_040381795.1 Verrucomicrobiaceae bacterium
GAAGGTGACACTCGTTCCTGCGCCGTTGGCGGCAGTCGGCGTGCCGCTGAGCACTCCGGCGGTGCTGAGCGTGAGGCCTGCGGGCAAGGTGCCTGCGCTGACAGTCCAGGTGTAGGGAGCGATGCCATTGCTGGCGCTGAGTGCCTGCGAATAAGCGGTGCCGATGAGGGCGTTCGGCAGCGTGGCAGGCGTGATGGCGATGACCGGGCAAATCGGAGCCAGCGTGTAGCTGCGAGTGCCTGCGCAGCCATTCGCATCCGTCGCGGAGATCACAAAGGTCTGGCTCGTGGCGCTCGTGGGTGTACCGGAAAGCAGGCCGGTGGTTGTGCTCAGGCTCAGGCCGACTGGCAGCGTGCCAGAACTGAGTCCGAAGACATACGGAGTGACGCCGTTCACGCCGGAAATCGTCTGCGAGTAGGCGGTGCCCACCGTGATCGTCGTTGAGATTGCTGAAAGCGTCACCACCGGGCAGATTTTCACGTTCAGCACCTTCGTGCTGGAGCAGCCGTAGGCATCGGTGGCACGGAAGGTGATGCTCACACCGGCTGCATTGCCCGCCGTCGGCGTGCCGCTGATGACGCCGGTGGTGCTGTCGAGTGTCAATCCTGTGGGAAGCGTGCCGCTGGCGACGCTCCAGGCATGCGGCGTGGTTCCACCGGTGGCGGTGAGTGTCTGCGAGTAGCTCGTGCCCGCGAGGCCGGTGGCGAGCAGAGCATTCGTGATGGTGACGGTGGGGCACACAGGCGTCACCGTGTAGCTGCGGCTCGTGGAGCAGCCGTTCAAATCAGTCACTCCGACCGTGAAGGTGGCCGCAGCATTCGAGATGGGCAGGCCGCTGAGCACGCCATTGGAGGCCAGGCTGAGGCCGGAGGGCAGCGTGCCGCTGCTCACATTGTAAACGTAAGGCGCACGACCACCAGTGATGCTCAATGTTTGAGAGTAGCTCGTGCCCACCGTGCCATTCGGCAGCGTGGCAGGGTTCAAAGTGAGCACCGGGCAGCCCACCGAAAGCGTGTAGGATTGGGTGCCGAGGCAGTTTTTCGCGTCTGCCGCCCTAGCGGTGAAGCTAAATAGGCCGTAAGCAGTTGGGGCACCGCTGAGCACGCCTGCGCTGCTCAAAGTCATGCCGGCTGGCAGGCTACCTGCAGAAACCGTCCATGAGTAGGGCGAGACACCACCGCTAGCGCTCAATGCCTGTGAATAAGCACTGTCGAGCACCGCATTTACTAACGAGGTGGGCGAGATGCTGATTGCAGGGCAGGCTCGCAGACCAAAGTCAATCGTGTGCTCGCTGCTGCTACCGCCGCTTGCCCCTGGCTCCGTGCCCGCAGCGAGCGAAAAGCTCATGCTGGATATCGCAGTGCCGCTGACGCCGGGCTGAGAGCCGTTATTGTCATCATTCGCGCCATCATCCAGACTGAAAACAATGGCAGATGGCAGCGGCGTGCTGGACGGAGGTGTGGGCAGCCGCACAATATAGCCTCCAACAGCCGAACCGACGCCGAACTGGTAGAAACCGCTGCTGTCGGTCTGTGTAGTGAGCTGAACCGTGCCCGTAGCGGCATCAAGGAGTTGTACCGTCACATCATTGATGCCCGCCTCTACGCCGCCATCGAAGCGTCCATTATTGTTCACGTCATTCCACACCAAATTCCCCACGGAAAGACCGCTGGTGAGCCCGAAATCCTGGGTGAGATCCGTGTTTGCATCCCCGTCGTCGGAGGTGGGCTCCGTGCCTGCCTGCAAAACAAAAACCGGGCTATAGATCAGTGTCCCAGGGCCTGCTGGCTGACGTCCGTTGTTGTCATTGTCCTGCCCGTTATCCGCTAGGTCAGGGCCGCCTGCGCTGATCGGCAGACCGACGGTGGGCGTCACCGTGATGTAGTAGGCACCCGGCTGCAGCGAGCCAAAGTAATATTGGCCGACGGAAAGAGTCGTAATGGCCGGACGCGTCTCAAAATCCGCATTTACCCCTGTACCGCCGATGACTCCATCCGCCCCGGGTGAGTAGAGTCTCACCACCGCCCCTGCCACGCCCAACTCACCAGTCTGGTAGAGGCCATTAGCGTTCGCGTCATTCCACACCAAATTTCCCACGCCAACGGTGCCCGCCGGCTGGAAAAGCAGGCTGTCCTCGAAGGCAAAGGGGTTATTACCATAGACACCGAAGGTATTGCCATCTGCTGACATGCCGTCACCGCCGTTATAAATGTCCCAGCCCAGGTAGGCGATATCCGCCGTGGTATGACCGTCATTGATGAGCACATCGCGAATGCTCGTGTAAGCAGCGGAAGGAGAATTCCACAATACCGCCACCCCGCCCGTGCTGCGAAACACCGTGCCCAGCACACGCCCCGTGTTCGAAACCGCTCCCACCGTGCCGCCCGAACTATCCGAAGCCGTCCTTGGCAGGTTTTGCCTTGTGCTAGCAATCGAATCAAAAACAAATGGAATGGGCACTCCACTGATCGTTTCAGCGGAACCGATGTAGCGCCCGTCTGGGCTCACTTTGCCGCCTTTGAGCTTTCCGGTGAAAGTGGCCACCACGCTGCTCCATCCCCCCGCGACGCTGCCCTTGATGATCCTACCTTGTCCTGCCGTCGTGACCACCAGCAACACGGAACCATCCGCGGAGGTATCCAGAACCTCTCGAATGCCCGCGATGGCAGTCCATGTCCGGCTACTCAATGTCCAGTAACCACCTTGGGAGGCGGATGGACCCGCAGGACCATCTGGATCCACCGTGCCAAAAGCATAAAGCGCTGATGCGGTGATCGCACAAGGCATGGCGCTGATACTCGGATTCGCGTCAAACGGCGTCTGCAGCCGCTGCGTGGTGCCAGCAACCCGGTTGTAATACCAGGCAATGATGTTCGCATTGGCTCCACTGGTCCACTTCTCATGACCGACGACGTTTCCATCATCGTCCACGTCATTGCCCATTGCATAGGGATTGGCGGCCGTCACCTTTGGCAGGTCCGCATAGGCATAGGTGAGGGCGTTCATCACAAAGCCGCGTGTCGAGGCACCGAAACGCACCCCCGTGATCCACCGACCATTAGGGGACATGCCCATGATGCACTGCCCATGGTTGTAACTTTGGCCTCCTAGCACATCCTTTCCGATACGCGTCACCATATGCTGCGGGCCAATCGTCTGCCCGAGCGGCGTGGATTGGGCCCGCACCAGTCCGCCACAGGCCAGTACGCAGGCTACAAAGCAGGCGTAAACGCCCTGCCGTAGCATCAAAAGTGTGCCGCATGTTTTGATTCCTACCTCGCAGCGCAAAGCTCCTCCCGCCCACGCAGTCGCGTGGGCACTCATCGCAGTCCTGTTTCGAGCCTCGGAAGGCGGGAAAATGAGTCTGTTGTGCGCTGGAAGGGGTTCCATCAAATTTTGGGATTAAACTGATTCTAGCCATACCAATTATAATTTCAATATAAAGTATCGGTATATTCAAGAAATATTAAATAATTGAACCTGGGAGCGCTGAATTGCCCTTTACCCCCGCAAAAGTCTCAGCCGCGCCCCAACGTCTCCAGACTTTGGCAGCGCCTTTCCGCTTCGCCCGCTCGCCACCTGAAAACCCCTCGACACCCCCTCATTCGCCCCTATCCTCGCCGCCCTTCTTTACCCAAAGCCCTCATGAGCAAGAAAATCGTCCTCGCCTATTCCGGTGGTCTAGACACCTCCGTCCTCCTTTCCTGGATCAAAGACACCTACCAGGCTGAAGTCATCGCCTTCTGCGCCAACGTCGGCCAGGACGACGAACTCAAAGGCCTCAACGCCAAGGCCAAAAAGACCGGCGCCTCCAAGATCTACATCGACGACCTCCAGCTCGAATTCGCCCGCGATTTCATCTACCCGATGATCCAGGCCGGAGCCATCTACGAAGGCCAGTACTTCCTCGGCACCTCCATTGCCCGCCCGCTCATCGCCAAACGCATGGTCGAAATCGCCAAGGCCGAAGGCGCCACCGCCATCGCCCACGGTGCCACCGGCAAAGGCAACGACCAAGTCCGCTTCGAGCTCACCGCCGCCGCCCTCGCCCCTGACATCGAAATCATCGCCCCCTGGCGTGACGAGCGGTTCCGCAATGACTTCCCCGGCCGCGCCGAGATGATCGCCTACTGCGAAGAGAAGAAGATCCCCGTGCAGGCCAGCGCGAAGAAGCCCTTCTCCATGGACCGCAACCTCCTCCACATCAGCTACGAGGCCGGCATCCTCGAGGACCCGTGGTTCGACGCCAGCGATCCGAAGTATGCGGACTTCTTCAACGTCCTCTCCGTCTTCCCTGAAAACGCCCCGGACAAAGCCGAGACCGTCATCCTCGAGTTCAACAAGGGCGATTGCGTCGCCGTGAACGGCAAGGTGCTCGATCCTCTCGGCGTCATGAAGCTCCTCAACAAAATCGGCGGTAAGCACGGCGTCGGTCGCGTGGACATGGTGGAGAACCGCTTCGTCGGCATGAAGAGCCGTGGCGTGTATGAAACCCCCGGCGGCAGCATCCTTCACTTCGCCCACCGCCAGATCGAGAGTGTCACCATGGACCGCGAGGTCATGCACCTGCGTGACAGCCTCATTCCGAAGTATGCGCAACTCGTGTACAACGGCTTCTGGTATGCTCCCGAGCGTCTCGCGCTGCAGGCCCTCGTCACCGAGAGCCAGAAGAAGGTCAGCGGCACCGTCCGGCTCAAGCTTTACAAAGGCAACATCATCGCCGCCGGCCGCAAAAGCCCCTACAGCCTCTACAATCCGCAGATCGCCACGATGGAAGCCGATCCCACCAAGGCCTACAACCAAGACGACGCCACTGGCTTCATCCGCCTCAACGGCCTCCGCCTCAA
>JBEIGR010000468.1:0-4832 GCA_040381795.1 Verrucomicrobiaceae bacterium
CGACCTCAGCTTGCTGCGCGGCGGCGGGCAAGGCGGCGAGGAGCAATAAGGAGAGCGCGGCGGGGAGGAGGCGGGCGGTCATGGTGCGGGAGGTTACGCCGTGATCGACGGCATGCTACTTCTGCATTTCAGACTGCATGATCTGCATGATTTTCGGCGTGAGCTCCTTCATGCGCTCCTGAGTGATTTTGGCGACGTCTCCGGCCATGGCAGCTTGTTTCGAGACATAAAGCTTTCCCGCAGGCGATTCCATCATGGAGGTGACTTCGAGGGCTTCTTTCTCGCTGAAGTTTTTGCCGTAAGCCTCGACGAGGCCGGGCTTGAGCTTTTCCCAGCTCATCTCCGCCATGACGGCGGTCATGACCTTCTCCATCGCGCCTTTGAATTTGTCCTGCTGTTCTTTGGGCAGGGCCTTGATCTGGTCTTCGTTCACGCCGAGCCCGGCCTGAAGTCCGCTGGCGAGGGATTTGGCGAGCACTTTCTCTGTCTCCATGACGGTCAGGAGCTTTTCGACGGCGGCGGTGTGGGAGGCGGTGAGCTCGGCGAAGCTGCTGGAGAGGGACGCGAGGAGTATGGAAAGGACGAGGAGCTTTTTCATGCGGGCGTGGTTATGCGATGGAGGGCGGGTTTTTGGCAAGAGTGAATGCGGAAGACTACTGGAAGCGTTTCAGTTCCTCGGCGGCGGCGGGGATGGCTTCGAGCTTGTGGAGGTATTCGGGCAATGGCTGATCGGCTTGCGGATTGAGTGGGCGTTTGGAGGGATCGGCGGTGAGCCAGCGGAGGAGGCTGGAGGCGGCGTCCTGGCCTTTCCCGGCCTTTTCGGCCTCGGCGAGGGCTTTCTCATGCTCGGTGAGATCGAGTTCCTCGATGCGGCCGGTGGAGGTGAGGCGGTTGCCGGCAAGGGTTTCGGCATAGCGGAGGAACCACTCGGGCAGCACGGCGTCCTGCACGGGCATGGGCATGGTGAACCAGCCGAGCTTTTCGAGGCGGAAGAGCACTTCTTTGCCGTCATCACGCACGCGGGCCTGCACGAAGCCGGTGCCGTGGCGGATGGCGGGCGTGAGACCTTCACCGGTGCGGAAGCGCCACACCCGCATGTCTCCCTTTTCGGTGAAGGTGGCGAGCGTCTCGTCATCAGGAGCGAGCGCGAGCACCTCGACGAAGGAGTTATGCGGCATGGCAGCGAGCGTCTCGCCCGTCTCGACATTCCACACTCGTACCACCTGGTCTCGGCCGGAGGTGATGGCGGTCTTGCCATCTTTCGTCAGCGCTACGGCACCCACGGCGGGCGCATGGCGGAAGGGCTTTCCAAAGGGTGCCCACTTCTCGCCGGTAAAGACGCCGACATGGCCATCCACATCGGCGGCGATGATGTGGGTCTGCGGTCGGTTCCAGGCGGCGGCGATCGAGCTGCGCACAAAGGGCGGCGCATTCTCCGGCGGCTCCGGCTTCGGGATGAGCGGCTTCTCGGGCGCATCGACGAAGGTGCGGCTGCTCATCGCTTCGTGGATGTTCCAGACCTGAACGAAGGACTCCATGCGCGGGGCGAGCATGAGCATGGTGTCATCATCGGTGATGCAGGCATCGGAGACGCTGTGCTGGAGGCGCTGGGCGATGCGCTGGCCGCTGCGGGAGTTCCATACCTGCACTTCGCCATGCTTGGAGACGCTGACGACGAGGCCGGAGGCATCCGCCAGCTTCGCGGTGGCGATTTCGCCATCGTGTTTGACGGCGGGATGAATGGGCTGGGCACTGTCGAGATTCCACGCGTGCATGAAGCCGGCGGCATCTCCGACGTGCAGGGACTTTCCATCGGCAGCGATGCGCACGTTGAGCACGGCTCCAGGATGAGTGAGCGGTGCGGTGGCGAGTTCGCTGGTGGTGTAATTGCCGACATAAACGGTGCCGCTGTTCGTGCCGGCGGCCACGACCTGCTTCCCGCGATGCAGAGAAACGCAGGAGAGGCCATTGTCATTCTCGTCGATCTCGATGGGGGCACCGATGGGGACCATGTTCTTGAGGTCCCAAGTCTGCGCGATGCCTTCGTTGCTGGCGGCGACGATGATTTCACCGGCTGGATCGATGTCGAGCGTGGTGATGGCCTTCGGATGCGTGAACTCACGGGCGGGCTTTTGCGGCTCACGCAGGCTCCAGACATGGCAGACGCCGAGGCCGCCTTTTCCGACCACGGTCTCGCTGCCCACGGCGAGGGTGGAGCCATCTGCGGAGAGCGTCATGGAGAGGGCGAGGCTGGGCAGCTTGGGCTGGAGCATGCGGCGCTTGCCATCGGCGAGGGACCACAGTTCCACGATGCCATCTGTTTTGGTGATGACGGCTTGTTTGCCATCGCGGGTGATTTCGAGGCAGGTCACCTGCACATCATCGGGCAGCGGATGATCGACGCGGGATGAGGCACCCTTTTTGATGTTCCAGGTGCTGATGACCTCGTGAACGGGCAGGCGCACGTTTTGCATCGGCGCCTGGAGCCGCTCGGACATCACCATGCTCACGGCCAGCGCCACGCCAGTCTGGCGGCTAAAGGCGGTCATGCGTGCCTCCTGCGCCCCTTCCGGCAGTGGCAGCTTATGCGTCACGGGATGCATGAGATGCACATTGGAGAGCAGGGAGAGCAGATTGGTAGAGGAGAGGCTGTTCTGCGGATCGGTGCGCAGCGAGCGGGTCAGGTATGCCACGGACTCGGCGAACTGGCCGCGCTCGGTGAACTGCCGCGCCATCTGCTCATCGCTCTGGCTGTAGGAGGTGCGGAGGTCATCACCAGCCTTCTCGGCGCGGGTGCGGTTCTTTTCCGATTCAAAGTAGAGCGCGGTGCTGGTGATACCGCCCGCCAGCACGGCGGTGGCGATGGCGGCACTGGCCGCCACACCGATGCGGTGACGACGGATGAAGCGGCCGATGAGATACGAGCGGCTCGGCGGGCGGGCGGAGATCGGTTGATAGGTGAGAAAGCGTGAGACGTCCTCCGCGAGATCGTCCGCGCTGCCGTAGCGGCGCTCAGGATCACGCTCGAGGGCCTTCATCACGATCCAATCGAGATCGCCAGCGAGTTCCGGCACATAAGAGGAAGCTTTGGGAGCATCCCGCTCAGCCAGTTCACGGAGCAAGATGTGGATCGGCTTGGAGGCGATGTCCGCTGGACTGATGAGGGCATTGCCGGTGAGCAGTTCGAAAAGAATGCCGCCGAGCGCATACACATCACTGCGGGTATCCACATGGCTGCTGCCGTGCTCGATCTGCTCCGGGGAGATGTAGCCGGGCGTGCCCACGAGCTGGTCCACGCCGGTGAAATCCGCCTGGGAGATGTCTCGGCCTTCGACGACCTTCGCGATGCCGAAATCGATGACCTTGGGCGTGATGCGGTCGCCTTCATCCGTGATGAGGATGTTCGCGGGCTTCAGATCGCGGTGGATGATGCTCTTTTGATGAGCGTAATGCACCGCCTGGCAGACGGGGATGAAAAGCTCCAGCCGGTGGCGGAGGTCGAGTTCGTTCTGATTGCAGTAGCTGGTGATGGAGCGGCCCTTGACCAGCTCCATGACGAAGTAGGGCATGCCTTTGTCGGTCTCCCCGGCATCGAAGACGCGGGCGATGTTTTCATGCTCCATGAGCGCCAGCGTCTGCCGTTCGGCGGCAAAGCGACCAAAGACGACGGCGCTATCCATGCCGCCTTTGAGGATTTTGATCGCCACGAGGCGCTGGATGGGCTTCACCTGCTCCGCACGATAAACGACGCCGAATCCACCCTCGCCCAGCTTGTCCAAAAGCCGAAAGCGGTCGCCGATCCAGCCGTCCTGGCCGGAGATGGATTCCATGGCCATCTGCGACCTCGATTTGCCCCCCATCGAGGCCGTCGAGCTGGAGGAATGCATCGTGGCGGCGGGGAGCTGACGGCTCGGATTGGCCACCGCGATGGTGGGCATATCAGGCGTGGTCTCGATGGTGGCCGCCTGGGAGGGCGGGGGCACCGGGCCGTCCTTCGGCGTCGTGTGCGTGACGATGGTGGCCATGCTGCCGAGATCATCGAGCGTGGCACCGGGCGGCAGAGAGTGAGGAGGGGTGGGATCGGGCTTCACGCGTCAATTAAAGCGGCGGTTATACCCTCAAATGCCCTCGAAAGCCGCAAAAAAGATCAACGCGGGCGCAGGCGGCTCCAGATGAACTTGAAGGGCAGGGTGATGACCACGATCACCGCGCCGATGAGGGAGGCGATGAGGTTCATCGGGATCAAAACGAGCTGCAGGAAGGGTTTGAGCAGCTTTTGCAGCCACTCCAGCCGCGACCAGGCAATCGTCACAGCAGTCAAAACAAGGATGCCGGCAAATTTGCCGATCTTCAGTTCCGTGGGCGAGTATTGGTGAAACCAGTGCTCAAACTGAAGCTCGGCCAGCAATAGCAGGCCGACGTAGCCGACGAGGATGAAGGCCGTGTGCTCCAGCACGGGATACTTCTCGATCATCTTCACCGCCACGCCGGCGATCAAACGCAGCGCGATGATGCCGATGGTGACGCCCACATACACCGGCCACAGGTCCTTCGGGCTCAAAGCGATGGCGGCGACGACGTTGTCCACGCTGAGGCTCAGATCCATGAGCGAAATCATGACGATGGTGGCTCCGAAGGTGCGGTGATGCACGTTCACGGCCTCGCCCTCGTCCTCCTCCTGCCCTTTTTGCCCCACGAAATGGGCGCACATCAGCCACACGAGGTAGAGGGCACCAAGCAGCATGATCCAGTGGTTTTCGATGATCCAGCTCGCCACCAGAAGGGCCACCACGCGGAAGCCGTAAGCGCCGATGTAGCCGATGTTCATGGCC
>JBEIGR010000469.1:0-4829 GCA_040381795.1 Verrucomicrobiaceae bacterium
AAGAAAAAATACGAAACCCTCATCAAGGAGCTCAAGGAGGAGAAAATCGATCCGAAGCTGCTCCAGACGAAGCACAACTTCTACCTCGTCGAGTTCAGCAACCTCGGCGGCATGCTCACGCCAGTGATTTTGAAGGTGGACTACACCGACAAGACCTCTGAGGAGATGAAGCTCCCCGCAGAAATCTGGCGTTTCGACACGCGGAAGGCCTCAAAACTGATCTTCACGAAAAAAGAGATCAAAGCCATCACCTTCGACCCTCGCCAGGAACTGACTGACACCGACGTGGAGAACAACTTCTGGCCCCGCCGCCCTGTGAAGAGCAAGTTTCAGCTCTTTAAAGACGACAAGGCCCCGAATCCGATGCGTGAGGTGACGAAGCCGGAGAAGGAAGACGACGAGAAGAAGGCCGGTGAGGCCAAAAAATGATGAGCGGAAAGTTCCCTCGACTTTTCATGCCGCTCAGCCCAAAATCTGCCCATGTCGAAAACGATCCATCTTGAGATGCCCGCCGTGAGCGACCTCGGAAAGCTGAAGCTCCCTGCGGGGGTGCAGGGCCGGCTACAGGAACTGCTGGACCGTCAGGACAAGGGAACCAAGCTCACCGCTCGTGAGCGACGCGAGGCGGAGGGGCTGGTGGAGATGGCCGAGTGGATTTCATTGCTGAAACTCCGTGCCCGTCGGCTCACCCGCAGTGCGGCATGATGGTCCCCGCGTCCATCCGCCGGCTCGTGACGCAGCGTGCGGGGAATCGCTGCGAGTATTGTCGCCTTTCGCAGACTGGGCAGGAGGCTTTGTTTCATGTCGATCACATCCTGCCGGAGATGGATGGCGGTCTGTCGGTGCTGGAAAACCTCGCGCTAGCCTGTGTCTCATGCTCGTTGCGAAAAGGAGCTCGGCAGCTTGCGACTGATCCGCAGACGGGGCGGCTGGCGGCCTTGTTTCACCCGCGAAAACAACGCTGGTTGGCACATTTCCGTTGGTAGGGCTTTCGGGTGGTCGGCATCACCGCGACAGGTCGAGCCAGCGTCGAGGCGTTGAAGCTAAACCGCTTGATGATGCTCACCATCCGCTCGGAAGAGGCCTACTTCGGGCGATTTCCACCGCTGACGGAGTGAGCCGTTCAGGGAGGAGGCCAGTTTTCCAGGATGCGGTAGGCGATTCCCATGCTGGCTGGAAGTTGGTGGATAATATCTCTTTAATTTTTATGGCGTTTGCATTTCATTCGACTTAAAATACTCACTCAAACCCATCACATGACCGGAACCGATCGCATCCGCATCCTAATCGTCGAGAACGAAGGTCTCGTCGGGTGCGATATGGCCGCATCACTCGGGAAGCTGGGATACATCGTCACGGGCATCTGTGCCTCGGGCGAAGAGGCGCTGGAGCGTTTTGAGGAGCTTCAGCCCGATCTGGTCCTGCTGGATGTGCATCTGGCGGGTGAGATCGACGGGATCGAAACGGCCCGCCGACTCCAAACCCGATCAACGGTGGCCATTTTATATGTCACGGCCTGCGCGGACCTCGAAACGGTGGCCCGGGCACGCGAGACGCATCCGCAGGGCTACGTCTTGAAGCCTTTCAGCCACGATGAACTACGTCTCGCGGTGGAGGTGGCGGCTCAGCGGCATCTGGAGGAGCGGGAGCGCCGGCGGCGGGAGCATAGCTTTTTCGAGGCTTTTCAAAGCCTGGCGGATGGTGTCATCGCGGCGGATCTGGCGGGTGGTATCGTCTTCATGAATCCGGCGGCGGCCCGCGTGACGGGCTGGACGCCCCACGAAGCTGCCGGGCGTTCGCTGAACGAGGTTTTCCGCATCTTCCATACCTCTGGTGAGCCAGCGGAGATGCTTTCCGGTGAAGGCGAGGCCGCCGGAGCCGGGCGCACCGTGTGGCTTACCACGCGTAGCGGCACCCGCGTGCCGATCCAGGATCGCTCCGCGCCTCTGCGGGATGCGCATGGACAACTCACCGGGCTGATCATTCTTCTTCGCCCTCTTTTACAGGAGAAAGAAACCCCGCCAGCACCTGCCACAGTGCCTTCACACGCCTCCGCGCCGCTGGTGGATATCGTGGAGAGCATCTCCGATCCGCTCGTGGCTCTCGATGCGCACTGGCGGCTCACTTATGCCAATGCCAGCGCCACCCAGCTCTTCGACCGGGAATCCGCCGCGATGCTCGGCATGTCATTTTGGGAGCTCGTGCCGGCGGCGGTGCGTGATGAGCATCATGCGGCCTTTGCCCATGCGCTGATGCATCGCGAGCCCGTGAGCCGTGATCTCTATTACGAAGCAAAACGCGCCTGGCTAGAGCTGCGCGGCTATCCCTTTGGCGAGGGCATGCTCATGCTCATCCAGGATGTGACCGCGAAACGCGAGGAAGCCGAGCGCCGCAGCCGCATGGACCGCTTGGAATCGCTCGGTCTGCTGGCCCGTGGCTTTGCCCACGATTTCAACAACCTCCTCACCGTGCTGCTGGGCAATATCTCCCTCGCTGAGATGCGCCTGCGCAATGCCATCACGCTGCCCGAGCTGCACACGGCGAAGCAGGCCACGCTCCAGGCGCAGAATCTCGTCCAGCAACTCCTCACCTTTGCTCGCGGTGGAGCGCCGATCAAACGCCTCACGAACATCGGCGACCTCATCGACAAGTTCTTCGCGCATCACACCCGCGCCGCGCGGATCGATTATCGCATCGAGGTCCAGCCCGGCCTGCCCTCCATCCCGCTCGATCCCGCGCAAGTGCGCCGCCTCCTCGGCAATCTCATCCGCAATGCCGAGCAGGCCCAGCATGACGGCGGTCAGATCATCGTCCGTGCCTTTGTGCCGGATCATGCGCAGATGTTCCCTGGCGAGCTCGTCACGGATCAAAACTTCCAGCCCTCTGGCATCGCTCTCGAGGTGCAGGACTTGGGTGAAGGCATCCTCGCTGACCATCTGCCGCATATCTTTGAGCCCTACTTCAGCACGCGGAAGAGCGAAAACGCCACCGGCCTCGGCCTCACCGTCTGTGAAAGCATCGCCAAGGCTCACGGCGGCACCATCACCGTGAGCAGCGAGCCTGGGCGCGGCACCACCGTGCGCTTTTACATGCCGCTCGATGCCGAAGCAGAAGAAGTAGATAGCTTCGGTCTCAGCCAAGTCTTTGATGCACCGCCGGATGCTCCTGTGAGCCAGCCGCGCATCCTCGTGCTCGAAGACGACCCGCTCGTGCGAAACCTCATCGTGCGAAATCTCGCCAGTCAGGGCTTTGAAATCACCGAAAGTGCTGAAGGCAGCGAAACCGTGCGCCTCTACCAGGACAGCATGAATCAAGGCCGCGTCTTTGACCTCGTCGTTCTCGATTTGAGCATCCCGAACGGCATGGGCGGCATCCGCACCATGGAAAAGCTCCGCCAGCTCGATCCCGACGTGGTCGCCATTGTCAGCTCCGGCTACAGCGATGATCCCGTCATGGCCAAACCGGCTGCCTACGGCTTCGCCGCCGTGCTGCCCAAGCCCTACGAGCCGGCCGATATGGTGCGCCTCGTGCGCAACGTGCTTTCCACGCGGGGCATCCGGCGCGGAGCGTGACCGAGTGAGGCTGCCAGCTACCCACGCAGCGGCTCCGTGCCCTCGCTGAGGATCGAGAGATACGCGTCGTAGGCATAAAGTCGGCCGTATTTGCCGCCCGTGATCTCGCGGACGATGCCGAGAGTCTGGAGGCGCTGCAGCGCCTTCGTGGCGGTCGGTAGTGAGACGCTCATCTTACTCGCCGCTTTGCTGGCGGAGAAAAGCGGCATGCGTTGAAGTTGTTCATGAGCTTGAAGCAGTGATCCTGTGGCGCCGGGCAGCGATAGGAGCTTCTCGCGGTCTTGTCGAAAGATGGTCCAAAGGCGGCGAGCCGTGAGCGCCGCGTCATCCGCCGTTTCCTTCACTCCACGGAGAAAATAAGAGAGCCAAGCTTCCCAATCACCGGTCTCGCGGATGTGCTGGAGATGCGCGTAGTAGTCCGAGCGGTGCTGTTTAAAGTAGAGGCTCAGATACAGCATCGGCTGCCGCAGCATTCCTTCCGAACTTAGGATCAAAGCGATGAGCAGGCGGCCCAGACGGCCGTTACCATCGAGGAATGGGTGAATGGTCTCGAACTGCACATGGGCCAGCGCGGCCTTGATGAGCGTGCCGGTCTTCACGGGGTCGTTATGGATGAATTTCTCCAGCGAGCCCATGCAATCGAGCACCATGTCCGGTGGCGGCGGCACATGGCGAGCGTTACCTGGCCTGGTGCCGCCGATCCAGTTCTGCGAGCGGCGGAACTCGCCCGGTTGCTTGGTGCTCCCACGTCCAGACGAAAGAAGCAGCCCGTGTAGTTCCGTGATCAGCCTCAGCGAAATCGGCAGCCCCTCAGCGAGACGTTGCATCCCCAACTCCAAGGCGGCGACATAGCAGGAAACCTCGTTCACATCATCAAGCGGCACGCCGGGCGCGAGGTCCATCTCATGCGTCAGCAGGTCATTGAGCGAGGATTGCGTGCCCTCAATCTGCGAGGAGAGCACCGCCTCCTTTCTCACATAGGCATACAGAAAGACCTGCCGATCCGGCAGCACATCGATCTGGCCGTCCAGCCGCCCGATGGCCAGCGAGGCATCTTGGAGTTGCTCATGCAGTGACTCGTCCAAGACGAGCGCAGGCGTCGGCGGAAGGGGTGATGGGACAAAGGCACGACATTCCTCCCCCAAAGTGGAGACAGGCACGAAATGGCCGGAGAGTCCTCGGTTCATGAATAAAAGAAACAGTGCAGTTTCTTTAATTTAAGCCGGAAGATCGAAAGTTTCTATCGTTTCTTGGTCA
>JBEIGR010000470.1:0-4795 GCA_040381795.1 Verrucomicrobiaceae bacterium
CAGCGAGCTTACCGGCGCGGTGAGATAGGCATTCCCACGCAGCGCCGCCAAAATCATGCGCCGCACCGTGGAGCCATCAATGCGATGGGTGAAGTCCCAACCGCACTCCGAAAGCGCCGCCATCATCTCCGAGGCCTCGCCCACGATCACCAGATTCAGCGGATCGCCCTTCGCCGTTCCTTTGGCATTCGTCACGGTAGGAGCGAGCTGCGCCAAGCGCTGGCGGAGCTGCTCGCGGCTCAGATTTTGACGCTCACCCGGCTCATAGATGCTACCCGGCTTCATCCGCTCGAAATCGAAGTGCCCATCCGGCGTGCGCAGCGGAAAACCAAAGCGCCGCTCCCTTCCCTGCCCGTTGGTGGTGATCTCCACAAAACGCCCGCCCTCGCTGCGCGGCACCAGTACATGCCCCTCATGCGTGCTGCCCGGCTCCAACCGTGCTCGCATGGCCAAATCACGAAATTTCTGTTGGAGTGCCGCATAGCCGAGACCTCCCAAACGATGGCGGAAGAGATGAGCGGCCTCGTTCGCCGTGTAGTAATCCGGATCGAGATGCGCCGCCAGCATCCACTGCTCAAAGCGGGTGCCGTTCTCGATGCGCATCCACACGGCCTGAATGCCCTTCGATGCCAAATTCACGCCGTAGCGTTCCCGCGCCACGTCGTCCGGCAGTAGAGCAGCGGTCACTGTGACGCCATCCATCGTCTTCGATTGCATCCTCGCCGCCACTTCATCATCCCCCTGCCCCAGCAGATGCTCCAACTGCGAAAACGGCGTGGTCACATCCCCCACATGCCCGCCGCTGAACGTGCAGGATGCGAGGCTCAGTGCCGCCAGAAGGGAAAATTTGGGACTCAAAAACACGCCGCGTTTTAATTCAGCGGGCATCCAGCGTCCACCATCGCTTTTCAATGGAGCATTCCCACGGACAGGAAAGTCCGTGCTACGAAGCAGGGACGATCATCGCTTCGTCCTGAGTCTCAGCGTGCCATTTTTTGAAAGCGGCCATGAGGCGGTCGAGGTGGGATATTTGAGCGGGATCGGTGGCGAGGTTGTGGAGCTGGCCGGGGTCGTTTTGGAGGTCGTAGAGCTCGATGAGAGGCGGTGAGCCACCGAGCGCATGCGGGTCCATGGTTTGTAGCATGCGGAAGGCATCGGGGAACTCTTTCTGGCGGAGGACGAGTTCGCCGTAGATGCGGTTGATCCACGGTTTCATGTCGCGGAGGTCGGCGTTGATGACTTTGGGTTCGTCGAGGCGGCTGCGCAGGATGAGGTGATGGGTTTGATCGAGCACGGCACGCTCTTCCATGCCGCGTTTTTGATTGAGCGATCGCCCCGAGACCTCGGCGAAGATGAATTCGTGGCCTTTGGCATCACTTTGAGCTTCGAGGATGGGTTTGAGGCTCTTGCCGTGTGTTTTGGCACTGGAGTCGATTTGGAGCAGATCGAGCAGGGTGGGAAACAAATCGAGTTCGCTGACCAAGGCATCACTGATGAGTGGTTTGGCTCCTGGAAGGCGAATGATGAGCGGGATGTGCAGGCCGAGGTGGTAAGGCGTCATTTTGCCGTGCGGATAGGCGGGGCCGTGGTCGCCCATGTAGATGACGATCGTGTTCGATTCCGCGCCGGAGTCGCGGAGGGCGTCGAGGACTTCGCCAAGCTGTTGGTCGGCTTTTTGAATGCCATCGAGGTATTCGGCCCAATCTCGGCGGATGGTGGGCGTGTCGGGTAAATGCGGTGGGAGCGTAACTTTGGCGGGATCAATATTGATGGGCTGCTTTTCGCTGTTCACGAAAGGCCGGTGCGTGCTGGTGATGCTGTTGTGGAGGAAGAACCAGGGTTTGCCTGCGGCTCGCTTGATGATGCCGGTGAGGGCTTGTTTGGCGGGGACCTTCGGGATGAAGTCGTGGTAGGGGAAACGCTCGTTCGGCGAGACGTGGAGCTTGCCGCTGACGGCGGTGTGATAGCCGTTTTGCACGAGTGCCTCGATCAAGGTAGGCGCGGTGGTGCGGATGCGGGTGTGCAGGTAAGGCGGGGATTTTTTCTCGGCCTCGGTGAGCTTGGCGGCGTGCTTGAAGAAGTTGTTCGTGTTGTTGATGAGGCCGTTGGTGTGGCCTTGCAGGCCGGTCATGAGGCAGGCCTTCGATGCGGAGCAGACGGGATAGGCAACGTAGGCTCGGCGAAACAACGCGGCGCTGGCCGCGAGGGCATCCATGCGCGGTGTTTTGACATCGCTGCGGCCCATGGCACCGAACTGAGCGCCGTGATCCTCGGCGAGGATGAAGAGAACGTTTGGCTGCGCCGCGAAGAGCGAAGGGCCAAGGACGCAAACAACGAGGAGTAGGTGTTTCATGAGGCGTGACGACGCCCGATGAGGCTGCCGACAATGGCTGAAGCCGAGAGGAGGGCAATAGGCATGGTGGGCGGGAACCACAGCAGCGTGGTCTGGAAGGCGAGAAAGCCCGCGACGATGGTGATGAAGATGAAAAGGAAGCCTCGCGTGGGTGCCTTATGCCTCAAGGTGCGCAGCACGATCCAGAGGCCAGCGAGCGCGGCGAGGCTCCACAGGACGATCTGCTCCATGCGATCGAGCACCCGGATGCGAGGCAAGGCTAGGATGCTGGTCAGGGCCTGCGCATGAGCACGAGCGGCGGCGGGCTGCGTTTTGTCATCGCTGCCGATGACGATGATTTTCGCGGCTTTGATACGGGCTTTGTTTTCTTCGGTGAGGGCATCAGCGAGACCGCCGGAGAGGAAATCGAGGGCGTTGAGGCTGTGAACCTCAGTTTTCGCATCAAAGGCCACTTCGCCGTTGTTTTGAAGCGGGACGAAGAGGCCGTTTTGAAGGTAAGCACCTGCTCCAGGACCGAGCAGCAGGCGATGCGTGGCATACGGCGTGCGTGTTTGACGTGCGAGCACCTGGGCGAGGATACTGGGCATGAAGGTGTCACCTTCACGCAGCACATACGGCAGGCGTTTGTCGATGAGGAGACCCAGCTCACCATGGCGGCGGAGCTGCTCATCAGGTGCGGTGATGAGGGCGGAGAAGGTGGGGACGAGGTGAAGATCGCCGGATGCCTTCACGAAGCGCGGGATGACCTCGTCGAGTCCACCGGTGAAAGCAGGTCCGTCGAAGTTTTCGGCGATTTGCGCCTCGACGCCGAGCACGAGGCTGGAGAGCGGCACCATGCTCTCGGCCAGCGCGGGGATGAATTCGGGCGAGGGCTTGCCCCAGCTCAGCGGCTCGGGAATGACGATGACGGCATTCTCCGCCTCGCGGAGGCCTTTGAGGATCATCTGCCAGTCGAGTGGCTGAGCAGGCCATCCGGCGTATTCATCTCG
The DNA here is from genome assembly GCA_040381795.1 of Verrucomicrobiaceae bacterium. Taxonomy (GTDB): domain Bacteria; phylum Verrucomicrobiota; class Verrucomicrobiia; order Verrucomicrobiales; family Verrucomicrobiaceae; genus Prosthecobacter. The sequence goes on from JBEIGR010000470.1 coordinate 3,343, forward strand.
CTCGGCGGGATCGAGGCGGATGAGCAGCACGTCGTCTTTGCTGGCGGCAGGATCTGGCGTGGTGAGCTTTTCACGCGAGTTGGCGACGAGGAAGTCGAGGAACAACTCGTCCACCTTCTGAAAACGGCCCGCGCTTTGCTCACGATCCAGCCACCAGGCGAGCGGGGCGAGGGCGATGAGCCAGATGAGGATGCGAAGAAGCATGCGCCGGGTTTAGCGGCAGCGACGGCACTGCGCAAGATCAGTTGTCGGTGACGCGGAGTCGGATGAACCCGGGCGTGGTGGAGTCTTCCATCGAGGGATGCACACGGAAGGTCACGACCTCGGTGATGCCATCGCCGGTGGGTGCGGGCAGACCGATCTGCTCCAGGCTGACGCCGGGAATATCCTCCCAACTGGCGAGGGTGGTGGAGCGCTGGAGGCGGTAGGTGAGCGTGCCGGGAACCATGCGGCGGCGGTAGCTGAGGGTGAGGTAGTGCTCGCCATCCGAGGGATTGGTGGCGCTGGTGGTGGCCGGGAGGAGTGAGTTCGTGGCGGTGGTGGGGCTGGCTCCGAGGGCGTATTCGAAGAGGTTGGCGATGCCATCGCCATCATAGTCGTCGGTGGGGCCGGTGTTGCTGCCGGTCAGGCTGTGTGCAGAGCTCCATTCGCCGAAGGGTGCGTAGCGGCTGACAGCGATCGAATAGGCCTGGGTGGTGGTGCCATCGCCAGCGGTAACGAGGAGATTGACCGTCGTCGTGGCCCCGAGGAAGGGGATGGCACCACTGGCGGCCCCGGAGGCGACCGGTGTGCCATTGACCGTGACGATGGCGGTGGGATGTGACGTGACGGGGGTGACGGTGAAGGAGGTGGCCGCGTTCGGGACACCTGCGGTGATATTAAACGTGGTGCTGGTGAAGGCCGGATAGACAGCGCCAGGACTGACGGAAAGCCCGGAGAGAGTGGCATCCGTGCTGATGGTGCTGAAGGTGAGGCTAGCTCCATTCGTGTCGCCGCCCGCATTGGCTGCGGAGAGGCGGAAATGGTAGGTGGTGCCGGGAAGAAGGCCGGTGAGCGTGACGCTGACGTTTTGCGTTGCACTGCCATTGGCGGGGGAAAGGCTGACGGCCGTGCTGGTGCCATACGCGGAGGTGGTGCCATGCTGGAAGGTCGCGGCGGTCAGGGTGCCATTCGGATTGACGATGCCGTTGAGCGTAGCGGTGGTGGTGCCGACGGAGGTGGCGGCGAGGGTGGTGACAGTAGCTTCCGGCGCGTTGAGGTAGCGCACCGTCATCTGCGAGGACTGATGATAATCATCACCAGGCTGCCAGGCATAAAGGGTGATCACCCCAGATCCCGTGACGGTGACGCGGCTGCCATTGAGCGTGGCCGGGCCATTGACGAGGTAGCTGACGGGCAGGCCACTGCTGGAGGATGCCGTGAGCGCGATGGAATCTCCCACGGCAGTGTCCGC
>JBEIGR010000471.1:0-4789 GCA_040381795.1 Verrucomicrobiaceae bacterium
CGGCGGCTGAGAAAGGTCGCGGGCCGCTGGCGCTGGTGAATTTGAATCATCATGTGCTGGGACATGCACGGGTGTTTGGCACCCAGCAGCCGGACCTTTTTGTGGCGGGTTATGGCGGGCCGCAGGCGGTGCATTTGTTCAAGTGGGTGGATATGGCGGAGAACGCTGCGCCGGTGTTCGCGGATCCGGTGGTGGTGAAATGTGCCTTCAAGGACAAGGGCTGCGTGTTTCAGCGGACGGATGGCAGCATCGTCGGGCTGTGGATCGACAAGGAAGAGCTGGTGACGACGGAGTTTGAGCGCGAGAAGCTCGAATTTCGTGAGACGAAGCGCGAGAAGCTGCCGAAGGCGGTGAAGTCGCCATCGAGCCTCGGTGTGCTCAGGAATGGCGAGGGCTATGACATCGCGTTTGAGATGTCGAACGGCGGAAAAGGCACGGAAGGCAGCCCGAACATGGAAGAGTGGCGGCCGTTCAACTCATCAGGCATCGCGGCGGGTGAGTTGAGGTATCGTTATCTCATCGGCTGGCCGGCGAAGGGCGAGGTGCAGCAGATCACGAAGACGCGGAACGACGTGTTTTTCTCGATGCATGGCATCACGGGCATTGATCTGGGTGCGGGGCATGAACGCGAACTCATCACAGGCTCGCGGCAGGGAAATCTCATCTACTATCACAACAAGGCCGTGAGCGGTTTTGATCTCGAAACGAAGCGTCTCGTCGCAGGCGAAGATGGGAACGCGCTGCGGCATCCGAGCATCAATCCGAGCGTGGCGGCGTATCCGGGCGGCTTGATCGCGTGCGGTGAAGGCTCGCTGTATTTCTACCGCTTCACCGGCAAGTGGGCGAAGACGGGTGCGCCGGTGTTTGCGGAGCCGGTTTCGGTCTCGCAGGAGCATGCGGACCTCTACGCGGGCACGCTCCCTTCGCCGACGACGGTAGATTGGAATGGCGATGGTGTGCTGGACATCCTGGCGGGCAATTCGGAGGGCTTTGTGCTCTTCTTTGAGAACATCGGCAGCAATGACGAGCCGGAGTTTTTGCCAGCGGCGCGAGTGCAGGCCGGTGGACGCGAGATTCAGGTGCAGGCGGGTTATTCCGGCAGCTTGCAGGGCCTCCAAGAAGCACGCTGGGGCTATCTCTCGCCGAATGCGATCGACTGGAATGGCGATGGCACGCTGGATCTCATCACCGGCGACATCACGGGCGATTACCTGATCTATTTGAATCGCGGCACGAAGACGCAGCCGAAGCTCGACGCGGCGCATCCGATTTACTGCGATGGGATCGACCTGCATGGCATGTGGCGCTGCAGGCCAGCGGTGGCGAAGATCGGTGAGCGCATGGCGCTGGTGATCGTGGATGGTGAGGATCATTTTCACCTCTACTGGCGCATCGACGACTACAACGTAGAAGACGGCGGCAAGCTCAAACTCACGGATGGCAAGCCCATCGGCACCAGCGGCGGCGTGGGCGGCATGAGCGGTCGCTGCAAGCTGGACTTGTTTGATTGGAATCAAGATGGCCATCTTGATTTCGTGATCGGCACGGGGCGTGTGGTTTCAATACCGGATCTCGAAACGGGCTATCCGATGGCGGCTTTGGGAAAAAATCCGGTCGTGGGTGGTCTCATCGGAAGTCTGGTGGACAAGGCGCTGCCTACGAGGCTGAAGAAGACGCTAGGCACCCCTTTGCTGATGCTCAACCAAGGCGATAACACCTTCGCGAGGCCGCTTGTTTTTCGCGATGAGAATAGCCTCGTCATTCAGCCTGGTGGTGCGCATGAAACAGGTGCGGTGGGCACGATGCTCGGCAAAGACGGGCCGAATCTACTCATCTGCAACGAGGCGGGACGGATGTTCCTTTTGCCGGGAAAGAGGCTGAAGGCGGGGCCGTAGCGTTTGGCAAAACTACTTGGCGAGCTTCAGCGCAGCCTGGGCCGTTTTGAGGGCGGCATCGGGGATGCTGAGAGGAGCCATGTTCGCACGCATGCGCCGGCCTGCGGCTCCGTCGTTGATGAGAATGCTTTCGACGGCGGCGGCGGTTTCCTTTGGCGAGTGGGTGCGGATCCCACAGGCACGCGAGGTGAGCATCTCGGCATTTCCTTCCTCCTGGCCGGGGACGACGTAATCGATGACGGCGGGGATTTTCGCGGCGAGGACCTCGTGGAGGATGGCTCCACCAGCTTTGCAAATGACCACATCGTGCGTGCGGAGATACTCGGGGATGCGTGGCGTCCAGCCGATGATGTCGAGGGTGCCGGGCGGGAGCGAATCGGTGAAGCGGCGCAGCACATGGTAGAGCCGTGAGCCATGCTTGCCGACCGGCAGGGTGAGCTTCACACCGGAGAGCAGTAGCGGGCGCAGCGCCGCGAGCGTAGCGGCGACATGGCGGCCGGGCGTGGAGGGCAGATAAAGGATGCGCTGGCAGGGCTGATGGGCATCGGGCGGCAGCTCCTCGGTGAAGGCGAGGCTCACAGGAAAGCCAGTGACGCGGATCTTTTCACGCGGCACGCCGAGCCGCGCGACGACGTGCTGTGTCTCGTCATCGGCCACGCAGAAGCGATCACTGGGCTGGGTGACCCAAATAGGATGCACGCTGACGGAATCCGTGATGACGGTGACGAGCGGCGGCACCTCACGCTTGGCCCGCACGGCGGCGAGGACGGCGGAATAAACGGGGTAGGTGCTGATGATGAGGCGGGGCTGCTCCTGCTCGAGTTTTTGCTCCACCGCCCGGATGAGCGGGAGCTGCCAAGAGGCATCGGGGCCGGTCATTTTCGGATTCCCGAGCATCTTGTAGGTGAGCCTCCAGGCCGCGGGGCAGTGAATGATAGCCACCTGGTAGGCCGCTTTGAGCACGGTGGAGAGGCGGGGCAGCACCTCGCTGATGAGATCGGTGACCTCGATTTTTTCATCGGGGTGGAGGCGTGTGAGAGCCTCCGCCACTGAGCGTGCCGCCGTGTTATGCCCGTCGCCGAAGCCTGCTGTTAGAATCCAGATCACTGAGGGCATCGCTGCCGGAGAAAATCATCCTCACAAGCAAAAATCTCTAGAGGCAGCCGTAGTTGTTGATTATTTTGGATTAGTTAAGTAAATGACACCAGCCATGAAAAGTCGTCGCTCAACCACCAAGAGCCAGCTTTTGGCCGCCGGGATTACCTTGGCGGCCGTGACGATCATGCTCGCGCCGCTGCGTTCGGGGCCGAAGGACCTGCGCACGCAGGAGGCCTCCTTCATGCCGATCTTCTCGATTGGCGGCGTGGCGGAGACAGGTTCTTTCCGCCGGCTGAGCAGTGTCCATTCGCTCGAAGCGAGCGCGGTGCCGCAGGTGAAGGTGCCGACGAAGGCGAAGTGAGGTAAGAGTCGAAAAAAGAGGCTTCGATTGCCGAGCGAAGCTACTTCGTCTGCTTTAGCCCCGCAGCTTTATCGATGAGCTGGAGGAACTCGCCGCGGTAGCCGAGCTTGTCGGTGCCTTTGCCAGCGAGGGCGAGCTTGCGCACGGCTTCCCAGTTGAGCGTGCCTTTGTAGCTCGAATCACGCAGCAGGAGGCCGAAGCCGGCCACGGCGGCGCTGAACTGGAACTCGCCGCTGGCGGCTTCGAGCGTCTTGCCTTCGTCGAGGACAGGAAGCTCGATCTTGGAGCTCGTGTCGCCCTCGGGCTGCTTGTAGCGGAGTTTCACGGTCATGAGTTCCTTGCTGGCGGCGGCGGGTTTGACCTCGTTGAGGTCCTTCGTGGTGGGCGAGGCAAGCGTTTGGTATTTGAGCGTATCGACGATGCGATCCGGCTCGACGCCGGGTGGCAGATTGGCGGGCACGAGTTCGTAGAGGGCGACCACGCGGTGGCCACTGCCGATCTCGCCAGCGTCCTTCGTGTCGTCATTGAAGTCTTCTTTGGCGAGGAGGCGGTTCTCGTAGCCGATGAGGCGGTAAGCACGCACTTGGGCGGGATTGAACTCGATCTGCACTTTCACATCCTTGGCGATGGTGACGAGGGTGCCGGCCATCTGCTCGACGAGCACTTTGCGGGCCTCGGCGAGGCCGTCGATGTAGGCGTAGTTGCCGTTTCCTTTGTCGGCGAGGGTTTCCATGGTGCGGTCCTTCAGGTTGCCGCTGCCAAAGCCGAGCACGCTGAGGAAGACGCCGCTGCGGGCCTTCTCCGTGATGAATTTCTCCAACTCGGTGGGATCGCTGATGCCCACGTTGAAATCGCCATCGGTGCAGAGGATGACGCGGTTGATACCTTCCTGGATGAAACCAGCCACAGCCTGCTCGTAAGCGAGTTTCAATCCTCCCGCGCCATTCGTGCTGCCATTGGCCTGGAGTTGATCGACGGCGGCGATGATCTGCGGACGGTTTTCACCATTCGTAGGCGGCAAAACGACCGAAGTGCCGCTGGCGTAGGTGACCATCGAAACGCGGTCGCCCTCGCCTATCTGCTCGGCGAGCATGCGCAGGCTTTGTTTCACGAGCGGAAGCTTCTGTGGATCATTCATCGAGCCGGAGACATCGACGAGGAAGACGAGGTTGCTGGCCTTGCTGCCCTTCTGCACCTGCTTCCCCTGAATGGCGATACGAGCGAGGCGATGGTGCGGCTGCCACGGGCAGGCCGCCAGCTCCACTCGGGCCGCGAACGGCTCCTTCGCATCCGCCACAGGGCCTTCCTCATCGGAGGGGAAGTAGTTGATCAGCTCTTCCAGGCGCACCGCATCCGCCGGTGGCAGCATGTTCTGATTCAGGAAACGGCGCACGTTCGCATACGACGCCGTATCGACATCAATCGAGAAGGTCGA
>JBEIGR010000472.1:0-4784 GCA_040381795.1 Verrucomicrobiaceae bacterium
AGAACCGGCTCGACGATGCCTTTGGTGAAGGCGGTGACGATGGCACCGAAGGAGGCACCGATGATCACACCCGTGGAGAGATCGACGACGTTGCCTTTGAGGATGAACTGTTTGAATTCTTTGAGCATGAGGATGGATAGGCTGTTGGATTGAGGGCTCCATCAGACCACGCTGCGTGCCAAAACGTCCATCTTTTCTCAGCGCAGCATGCGTGGAATAAATACGGCCTGCATCCCCGCTGCTTCCGCCGCCTTCAGGCCGCTGTTTCCATCCTCCAGCACGAGGCAATCCACCGGGGCAATGCCCATGCGCTCGGCTGCGAGCAAAAACATATCTGGCGCGGGCTTTCCCAGCCGCACATCCTTTGGCGTGATGATGATCTCGAAGAGGTCCATCAGCCCGGTGGCCTTCAAACAGCCTCGCACCGTATCCTCCGCACTGCCTGAAGCCACGGCGATGGGGAAACGCCCCGCCACCGATCTCGCGAAGGCCGCCACCGGCTCCACCGGCAGCACCTCGGGGATGCGTTGATGAAAAATCTCCGCCTTCGTCTCATCCACGGCCACGGGATCGATGCTCGTGCCGTGCATCTCATTGAGGATGCGCACCACATCCTGCTCCTTCACGCCCGCGTGGCCGTAGAAAAACTCCTCCGTAAACTCAAACTCCGCGCCATGCGCTTTGAGCGCCTCACACCACGCAATGTAATGCAGCGGCATGGAATCCACGAGCGTGCCATCGCAGTCGAAAATGAAGGCTTTGAAGGGGTAATCAGGGATTTGGAGGGTCATGGAAGCCGGAAAGGAGCACTGAACCGGATTCGTGCATCCCGAATCACTCGCGGCTTTCATGGGTAGAAAACAAAAAAGGCGAAGGACTCGCGTCCTTCGCCTGAAATGCACCGCGAGGAGACTCTCGGACTACTTCTTGAAGATGATGGGGATGATGAGGATGGCGAGGATGTTCACCACTTTGATCATGGGGTTCACCGCAGGGCCGGCGGTGTCTTTGTAAGGATCGCCGACGGTATCGCCAGTGACAGCGGCGGCGTGGGCGAAGCTGCCTTTGCCGCCGTGATTGCCTTCTTCGATGTATTTCTTCGCGTTGTCCCAGGCTCCACCGGCTCCGGTCATGGAGATGCCGACGAAGAGACCGGTGACGATGGTGCCGATGAGCACGCCACCAAGGGCGTGCATACCGACGTAGGCCATGCCGATGACAAAAATGAGCGGCAGCAGCGCGGGGAGGATCATCTGCTTCAAGGCAGCGCTGGTGACGATGCCGACGCACTGTGCGTAGTCGGGGATTTCCGTGCCGTTGAGGATGCCGGGCTTGGCGGCGATCTGACGGCGGACTTCGATCACGACGGCTCCGGCGGCGCTACCGACGGCACTCATGCAGAAGGCGGTGAAGAGGAAGGGGAGCAGTCCACCGATGAACATGCCGATGATGACTTCATGGTTGGTGAGGTCAAAGGCGACCTTGTGGCCGATAAAGGCCTGCAAATCCTCCACATAGCTGCCGAAGAGCACCATGGCAGCGAGGCCGGCACTGGCGATGGCATAGCCTTTGGTGACGGCTTTCATGGTGTTGCCCACGGCGTCGAGTTCGTCGGTGATCTTGCACACGTCCTCGGGCAGGCCGCTCATGACGGCGATGCCGCCCGCGTTGTCTGTGATGGGGCCGAAGGCATCGAGGGAGATGATGATGCCGGAGAGGGAAAGCATGCTGACGACGGCGATGGCGATGCCGTAGAGACCTGCGAGTTCAAAGCAGCACCAGATGGACGCGGCGATGGCGAGCACGGGCAGCAGCGTGGCGTGGTGTCCGACGCTGATGCCGGCGATGATGTTCGTGGCAGGGCCGGTTTCGGAGGCCTTGGCGATGAGCCGCACGGGCTTGTGGTGCGTGCTGGTGTAGTAATTGGTGATCCACACCACGAGCAGCGTCAGGACGAGGCCGATGAGCGTGCATTGGAAAAGGGCACTGCTGGCGACGCTGACTCCGTTGAGCATGACAGTGGCTCCAAAGACAGAGCTGGTGGCCCACCAGAAGAGTCCGGCGCTGATGAGGGCGGAAACCGCCACGCCGCAGACGAGGGAGGTGGTGGGGCTTTGCTTGACGATATTCACCCAACCGATGCCGATGATGGAGGAAATGATGGAGAGGCCGCAGAGCACGAAGGGATAAATCACCGCCGCATTCACGGATTCCGCACCAGCGGTGAGCGTGCCGACGAGGACGCCGCCGATGAGGGACACCGCGTAGGTTTCGAAAACGTCCGCCGCCATGCCTGCGCAGTCGCCCACGTTGTCGCCCACGTTGTCGGCGATGGTGGCGGGGTTGCGAGGATCGTCTTCGTTGAGGTTTTGCTCGATTTTGCCCACGAGATCCGCGCCGACGTCAGCGGCCTTGGTATAAATGCCGCCACCGAGACGGGCGAAGACGGAGATGAGCGAGCTACCGAGGGCGAGGCCGATGAGGGAGTCGATGGCGTGCTTGCCCTCTGGGTGCATGCTTTTGACGACCATGTAGAAAACGCCGACGGAGAGCAGGCCGAGCGCCACGACGAGCAGACCGGTGACGGCACCACCATTGAAGGCCACTTTGAGAGCCGAGTGACTGCTCACGGAGGCGGCCTGAGCGGTGCGGACGTTGGCACGCACGGCGATCATCATGCCGATGTAACCAGCGGCGAGGGAGCAAACCGCCCCGACGATGAATCCGACGGCCGTTACGGCATCCCGCAGATACCAGATGGCCGCGAGGATGACGAGAGCGATGGGCACGATGGCCACGATCTGGCGGTTGAGGTAGGCTTTGGCACCGGCCTGCACCGCGCCGCCGATTTCCTGCATTTTGGCATTCCCCGGCGAGGCGGCGAGTATTTGGCGGATGAGGATCAGGGCCACAACGAGTCCCACCGCAGCGAGGGCGATGGAGAGGATGAGTCCATTTTGGAGCAGGAAGGCGGGAGGCATTGTCGGGGTCGAGTGTCGGTGGTTGGGTGCCCGGTGACGGGTAAAGCGGCGCAGTTTAGCGGGAGCCAATTTCTAGGCAACACTTTTGGTGCATCCGGGGCCGCAAACATACGGGCAGAGCCGCCAAGGCTTTCCGGAAGGTGGTAGAAGTTCCGAGTTTCGAGTGCCCGGTGGCCGTCTCAATGAGCTTCTTCGATGTTGGCATCGATTTTCTTCAGGGCGGCCCAGAGAGCGGGGTCTTCGGGGTGGCCGTTGAAGAGGACTTTGCCTTCGGGGCTGATGAGGAGCATGCGGGGGATGCTATCGATCTCGAAGAGCTTGGTGAAGGGACGCTCGGGCGGCTCGATGAGCCAGGGGATTTTCATGTCCTGCTCCTTGCGGATGCGCTCGGCGATGCTGAGGGCGTTTTCGTCGTCCTTGTTCATCGCGGCCACGACGATGCCATGGGCGGGAAGCGATTCGCCCTTCTTTTTGAGGGCGGGCATGAGTTGCATGCACGGGCCGCACCAGGAGGCCCAGAAGTCGATGAGGATAGCTTTTTTGCCTGCGACGACATCGCCGAGCGTGGTGGCTTCGCCCATGGAATCCGTGATTGGCAGCTTCATATCGACGGTGAGTGCAGCCATCTTGGCTTCGCGGCGGGTCTTCTCGATGGATTGGATGAAGACTGTGGCCTGACCGGGCTGGAGCCAGATGGCCTCAAGGATGTGCTTCTTGAAGCCTTCGGCATCATTGCCTTCCTGCGCTTTGAGCGCCCGGATGTAGGCGGCAAAGGACTGGACGGCTTCGGCGTTTGGCATCGCGGCGGCTTGAGCGGGATCAAAATTCGCGGCGAGCACTTCCACTTCGGGCAGGAGTTTCGCCAAAAACGCGCTGTCTTGATTGCGCAGGCCCCAGACGAGTCTTGCCTCGATGATTTGCTGGCGAGGGATGCCGAGCTTGTTGGCCTCTTTGGCGAGTTCGGCGAGTTGTTCGGCGGAGTTTGAAGGGGCGAAGAGCTTTTGCAGCGCCTCTTTGGCCGCGCTGGCGGCATCGGCAGCGGGTTTATCGGTGCCATCGGCCGTTTGGGCGATGGCAAAGGAGGCCGAAAGCAGAAGGGCGGCGAGGGGGAGGAGCGTGCGGAGTGAGAGGCGCATGAGGTGGGAATCGTCCACGCCGGGCCGCGTTGTGTCGAGAGGAAAAGCAGCCGCGTGGGGTTCCAGCCTACCGTTTCACCACTTCGCTGCCGTCTTGAACGCTATCTGGTGGGTGTAGGAGCACTTCATCGCCCGCTTCGAGGCCGCTGAGGACCTGCGTGAGCTTTCCATCCGTGCGGCCAGCCTCGACGGTGACGGTCTTTGCCTTGCCTGCGTGGAAGAGGAAGGTCTTCCATTCACTGCCGACGCGGAAAAGAGCGCCCGCAGGCACGAGCAGCGTCTCATTGCTTTTCCACACGGCCACGCGGACTTCAACGCGGTAGCGATCACCGAGGGCTTTGAGAGCGGGCGTTTGCTCTTTGAAATCGCTGAGCACGAGCACGCGCTGCTCCTCCACGCCGAGGGCGGAGACTTTGGTGAAAGCAGCCGGCTCAATGCGGCGCACACGGCCTGGCGCTGCGGCTCCACCCCATTGCTCGATGGTCACCTCGGCATCGGGTTGGATATTCACGGCATCGCGGGAGAGGATCTCGGCTTCGATTTCGAGATCCGTCGGGTCTCCGATTTCGAGAATGGCAGCGCCTGGGGCGATGATGGTGGCGCTCTCCTGCTGGACGCGGAGGATGAGGCCACTGACGGGCGCTTTCAATTCGATCACGGCACCGCT